>NZ_JBIPJE010000041.1:0-178160 GCF_044005875.1 Pseudoalteromonas sp. XMcav1-K
CTGTTGCTGTTGCTGTTGCTGTTGCTGTTGCTGTTGCTGTTGCTGTTGCTGTTGCTGTTGCTGTTGCTGTTGCTGTTGCTGTTGCTGTTGCTGTTGCTGTTGCTGTTGCTGTTGCTGTTGCTGTTGCCCAAACATTTCAGGCGCTGGCGATTGTGATGTCAACTGCTCAGCTTGTGCAAGTACGTCATCCATTTGCTGATTTACTTGCTGCTCTAATTGTTCTTGAGATGGTTGTTCCTGTGAATGTTGTTCCTGAGATTGCGCTGGTGCAGTCTGTACCTGTGGCGCGGGAACTTCTGTTGCAGGAGCAAGCGGTGCTGGTTTTTCTACTACAGGTTGAACAGGCTCAGGTTGTGGCTGCGTTACCTGTTTATTATCGAGTGCTTCTTTTTGTTTTTTTAATTGTTCTTTAAGAGAAACACGCGCGCTTGGCGTTGCTTGTTGAGCTTGTGGCTGTGTTTGCGCTGATTGGTTTTGCTGCGCCGGTGCTTGTGCCTGCATTTGTGCAGGTTCAAACGCCAGTAACTTTAACATCACCATTTCAAAGCCAAGTTGCTCGGTTGGCGCAAGCATTAAATCTTTTTTACCGTTTAGCAGCAGCTGATAGTACACCTGTATTTCTCGGGTATCTGCTTCATTTGCCAGTTCACTAATAAAATCAGTATATTGGTCGCTCAGTTGCGCAGCACTTGGCACCAACTTAGACACGAGTATTAAATGACATAGCTTAATTAAGTCATCGAGTACTGCACCATAGTTGCCATTTTGTAAGCCCAATTTTGCGCTTAGCTCTAATAAGCTATCTCCACGGCTGGCCATGGCCGCAATCAATAAACTTTGTGCCCAAGTAATATCCATTAAACCAAGCATTTGTTTGGTTGCTTGATGGCTAATATTACCGTTAGTTTGAGCGATGGCTTGGTCAGTTAAACTCAGTGCATCGCGCATACTGCCTTTGGCACTTTGTGCCAATTGCTTAAGCGCTTCTGGTTCAAAACCCAGTTGCTCTTGCTGCAAAATATGCGTTAGTTGTGTTTCGATTTCATTTTCCGACAATGCGGCCAAATTAAATTGCAAACAACGCGATAAAATAGTGACGGGTAATTTTTGCGGATCGGTCGTAGCTAGTAAAAACTTAACGTGCTCTGGTGGCTCTTCTAGTGTTTTTAACAGTGCATTAAAACTGTGTTTAGAGAGCATGTGCACTTCATCGATGAGGTACACTTTATAACGGCCACGCGTGGGCGCGTATTGCACGTTATCGAGAATTTCGCGCGTATCTTCTACTTTGGTACGCGACGCTGCATCGATTTCAATTAGGTCGATAAAACGGCCCTGCTCGATATCAACACAGGCATTACAGCTGCCACAAGGCTGACTTGTAATGCCTGATTCGCAGTTTAAGCTTTTTGCAAAAATTCTGGCAATAGTGGTTTTACCTACACCACGTGTACCGGTAAATAAGTAAGCATGGTGCAAACGGTTTTGATCAAGCGCGTTTACTAATGCTTGTTTAACGTGTTGCTGTCCAACTAACTGATGAAAGTTTTGTGGACGCCACTTTCTTGCCAGAACTTGATAGCTCATTTACTCGCCTTCAAACTCAACTAATTTAAGTATGTTTAAACCAAGGCCGTCTAGGCGCGCTTCACCGCCAAGTTCTGGCAATGAAATAACAAATGCTGCGTCGGTTGCGTTACCACCGAGTTTCTCAACCAATTTAACGGTTGCTTCAATAGTGCCGCCAGTTGCTAATAAGTCGTCTACTAGCAATACTTTATCGCCCGCTTTAATTGCGTCTTTATGAATTTCAAGGGTATCTTCACCGTATTCAAGTTGATACGACTGCGATACCGTTTCGCGTGGCAGTTTGCCTGGCTTACGCACCGGGACAAATGGAATGCCTAATTCTAGTGCAAGCGGTGCACCAAAAATAAAGCCGCGAGATTCAGTACCAATAATTACATCAAATTCTTGGTTTTTGTATTTTTCTACCAGTGCTTTTTGCACGGTTTGGAACGCTTTAGGCTCAGCTAATAAACTAGTAATATCGCGGAACATAATGCCTGGTTTTGGATAATCTGGCACAGTCGCAATGCTGTTTTTTACTAGTTCTAGGTCTGAAACTGACAAAGTCATGGTTTTCCCCAATATTTTAATTACAGGTCATTATACAAAGTTTGAAACAAAAAACCTCCGCTTCGCATAATTAATCGAGTCCTTTCGATTATCTATTGCACAACAGGGTATTGCAGAAACAACAAAGGCCGATAAATCGGCCTAAAATCACAAAATATGTGGAAGGTATGGTATTAAGCGCTTAGTAGCGTCGCCCAACCTAGAATTGCATTTAAACAACCAATGCCTGCAAATACAACTAGGAAACCAATAAAGTATTTTGCATTGAACGGGTCTTTAAAATCACCTTTGTGCGCCATCATTACCTCTACATCTTAAGCACGAAAAATCGCCGCATATAATAGTAGAAGTTGATCTAGATCAAAAGTGTTATTTTGTGACCAATACTGCTTTTTGCGCTAAATAGTTAAGTGTAGTGATTAAACCTGTTTCTAGCGTAGCTGGATCAAACTGGGGTAACAGTTGCTGCATTGTGTCGCGTACTGCACTAAATTTAATGGCTGGCGTTGACTCAATTAACTGTACTAAGTGCGCGGTTATCGCATTAATGGCAACAAACTGAATATCATCATCACCGTCGCGATAAATAACCAAATGATTACCTTCTTCAAGTGTCGATAGCTCGGAATTCTCGCTTGATGCGAATTGCACAGGGTAAGCATAACTTACACGCCACGCAAGCGATGAAAAATAAAGTGGTTGCGTTTGGATATCGGATACAGCCTTTTCATTTGGATCTTGATCTGCGATTGAAAGTGCCAATTCAACCCATTCGTAGTGCGCAAGTTCCAACATGTACTCTGGGTCGGCCGCTGTGCGCGTATATTCATTAGATATAAAGGCCAAAAACTCTTCAGAAATTTGCAAAAAGTAAGGTGATTTACAATCATGTTGGCTAAAAAACTTACGTACTAATACCAGCCAATCTTGTTCGCTATAAAGCGACTGAAGTACCGGAAACGCAGAACTGACAAAGCCTTCAATATTGTTAAAGAAAAGCTCTCGGTAAATTGCTAAGCGACGATCTTCAATATCGGGGAACTGGTGATTTTCAGGATCGCGAATATGCTGCATAAAGGCATTTTGGGTAGCTTGAAAACTCATTAAGCTGTTTCTCGCTTAATATTCTCTGCCTGAATTGCGGCAATAGTATCAACTTCACCTAATAATTCGGGCATCGCTGGAATGTTAAAATCACGCTCTAACAAGGTCGGGAATACGCCATGAATTTGATACGCCTCGCGTAGCAATTGCCAAACAGGGTCTATTACATCTGCGCCATGGGTATCAACAATTAAATCATCCGCTTCATTATAATGCCCGGCGATATGGCCGTAGCTAATGCGTTTGGTAGGAAGCCCTTTTAAAAATTCGCTGGCACTGTAACCATGATTTACGGCATTAACATAAATATTATTTACATCGAGTAATAACTCGCAGTTGGCTTCTTCTAAAACCAAGTTAGTGAAGTCTAATTCAGACATTTGCTGCCCGGGCGCTGCGTAATACGATACGTTTTCCATCGCGATAGGCATTTCAAGAATATCTTGCACCGTGCGAATGCGCTCTGCGACATAGCAGGCTGCCTCTTCACTAAATGGAATTGGCATCAGATCATACATATGCCCTGTACCCGAGCAATAACTTAAGTGTTCGCTGTAGGCTTTAATATTATGTTGTTTAAAGAAGACTTTAAGATCTTTAACAAAATCAATATCAAGTGGTTCAGGTGAACCGATTGAAAGGGATAACCCGTGGCACACAAAATTATGTTGTTCGGTTAATTGCTTAAACTTTTTGCCTAATGCGCCACCTAAGATCAACCAATTTTCAGGCGCAACTTCTAAAAAATCGATTTGTTTTGGGTAGTCTTCGATTAATGGATCAAGCATTTCACGTCGTAGACCAAGCCCTACCATTCCAAAATTGTGTTTATTCACCGCCCCTCCAAACATATTTATTCTTTAATTAACTAAAAGGCCAGCTAAGCTGGCCTTTTGACTAGTTAGCCTGAAATAGGGTTAACTAATTACTTGTGACCGCCACACTTGCCTTCGCCACACTTACCTTCTTTTTTAGCTTTTTTGTCGCCGCCACATTTGCCTTCGCCGCACTTACCTTCTTTTTTAGCTTTTTTGTCGCCGCCGCATTTACCTTCGCCGCACTTGCCTTCTTTTTTAGCTTTGTGGTCGCCACCGCATTTACCTTCGCCGCACTTGCCTTCTTTTTTAGCTTTTTTGTCGCCGCCGCATTTACCCTCGCCACACTTGCCTTCTTTTTTAGCTTTGTGGTCGCCGCCGCATTTGCCTTCGCCGCACTTACCTTCTTTTTTAGCTTTTTTGTCGCCGCCGCATTTACCTTCGCCACACTTGCCTTCTTTTTCAGCTTTTTTGTCGCCGCCGCATTTTCCTTCACCACATTTGCCTTCGCCAGCATCAAGCATATAGCCAGATTGCATTGCGGTAACTTGGAAAGGGTTAGCGTTTGCCGCTGTAGAAACTAGGCTTGATGCACCGATTACTGCTGCACCTACTGTTAAAGCTACTGAATTTTTATTAAGTGTTTTCATAGTTGTCTCGTTTTACGTTTACTTGATTGTTTAAAATGACCTAGCTTTTAAAAATATTCTTTCAAATAAATTTAAATTTTTTTGATCAATTCGTTTTGTAAATCTCATTATGGTACAGCTAACCCATTGAGCAATATCAGTTTAGCCTTGTAGTAAAAAAAATAATAGTGTTTCGCTCATAAGCTCGTTAAAATCGCCGCCGAGATAGCTATTACACGGGTTACAATGAAACTGATTTTGGCACCGATGGAAGGTGTTGTTGACTTCCATATGCGACAATTACTCACCGATATTGGTGGATTTGACCTGTGTGTTACTGAATTTATCCGTGTTGTTGATGCATTATTACCTGCTCGTGTGTTTCATCGATACTGCCCTGAGTTAAACAATCAGGGAAAAACCCAATCTGGAACCCCTGTGCGCATTCAATTACTGGGACAACACGCAAATGTGCTTGCAGAAAATGCACAGCGTGCAGTTGAACTTGGTTCTCACGGTGTTGATTTGAATTTTGGCTGTCCTGCAAAAACCGTCAATAAAAGTAAAGGCGGCGCAGTACTACTCAAAGAACCAGAGCAAATTTATCAAATTGTAAAAGCTGTGCGAGATGCGGTGCCTGTGGATGATGAGGTATCAGCTAAGGTTCGCCTTGGTTTTGATGACTGCTCTCAAAGCCAAGAAATTTTTGATGCTGTTTGCAGTGCCGGCGCCTCAAGTATAGCTATTCATGCAAGAACAAAACGTGACGGCTACCGCCCTCCTGCGTATTGGGAAAAAATAAAACCACTCAAAACCACCTCTGATATCAATGTGGTTGCCAACGGTGAGGTGTGGAATTTTGACCATTATAGATTGTGCCAACAACGCAGTGGCTGTGATGATGTGATGCTAGGTCGTGGTGCGTTAGCAAAGCCCGATTTAGCAGCTGAAATTGTCAGCAAGCGCAATGGCGAACATTACACTGCATTATCGTGGCAGCAAATACTACACCATATAATTGACTCATCAATGCATTGTGATGGCGGTAACAGTGAACGTTACTTCGCCAGTCGCACAAAACAGTGGCTTGGCTATTTAAAACTGCAATACACCGATGCAAACCTCTTTTTTGAAGAAATAAAACGACTTAAATCGAGTCAAGAAGTGCTCGATAAAATTTTACAGGCGAGTAACAAAGTTACTACTTGTTGATTCATATCATATCGCGCGTGTATCAAGTCCCTATAATTCAATATTGCACCCTTAGGTGCTAGGAATAAAAAGGGGAATGAGAATGACCGTGTCACTTGAGTTATTCAAACGTAGGCTTGAAGTAGAATTGGAAGCGTTACGCAAAGAGGTAATTGAACATTATGGACAAGTTCAGCCCGCAATTGTTAATGACTTACATGCTATTAACTATAGCGATTGGCCAGACTTTCTGGAACAGCACTTTCTATTAAATCATGAACCTAAACTGAGTCGTTTAATTCAGTTGGAAGCGGCAATTGCGCAATTTGAAATTGGCCAATATGGCTATTGTGCAGACTGTGAAGAACCTATTGAATTAGAGTTACTCGATAACGACCCAGCAACACAACGCTGTAAAGCATGTTCCCATTAGGCATTAGCCTAATGGGATATTTACCATCGCAAGCGCTGGCTCTTGTAATATTTTTGCTAATACACGATTGGCGCGTTCTTCATCAATCTCTAACTGCTTGGTTAGCACTGTAAGTGCATGCTCACTACTCCATGCCTGCGCATGAATACCGAAATCAACTTCTGCAATTACCGCTTGTTCTTTACCAAACGGCACAGCTGCAAATTCCGCGCGGCGATCACTGTATTTTGTACGCCAGTCTAAACCTGAGTTATTAGCGCATTTTGCGCTTGTAAAACAAATCAAAAATTGTGGTTCACTGTCTACACTTTGCTTAATAATTAACAGACGATTTAACACATCCGCAGGTTTTTGAGCCGCATCGGTAAAGTAATTTAAACGTGCTTGATACCAATCTTTACCATTAGGTAAGGCCCCAACGCCTGGGCTTCTACGTGGTGAGTAATCTTTTAAATAACTCTCAAATTCAGCTAATACGGCTTTTGCTGCTGGGAATGGTTCTAGCTGTTGTTCCGCGTTAGCTAGTTGGCGTAACAGCGCGTTTAGCTCAAAGCGACTGAGACGAACTTTGTCTTGATAGGCATTGCTCATTTTTTGCTGACTAAAGGCAATAAAGTCTGCGACGTCGGCATCTTCAACATGAGACGCGCTCTGTAAATAATTTAATACCGGATTGGCATTGTACGGCCAAGGAAAGAAACGTTCGGTAAAGCGCTGCTCTATCGCCAGCAACTGGGCTTCTGGGTGAGGTTTTTCGGATGCTCGCAATAATTGTTTAAATAGACTATCTCTTTGCGTTAAATAACGGTCGCTCATAGGCCACAAAACATCGTTAGGTTCGCTCTGTGACGGGTAAAGCAACGTATTAAGCTGCTTTAAAGACGTTACTAACTCGGGCTCTGAACGGCTGTTTGAGGCATCATCGCAGCCAAATAATAAAAAAGCGAAACAAATTGGTAGTAATAATTGCGTAAATTTAATCAATTTAATCTAACCTTAAAAGAGATGGTAATCTGGAGAGCGCTTATGATTTTTTCTTTTCAAAACGCCTCATTTCGCGATACGGAAACTGGATTATACAACCAAGCATACTTTATGGAAATTTTTAACCGCGAATGGCATAGGTTAATACGTGATAACGATAGTTTGTCTATTCTATTATTTAATCCACATATCAGAACCACTTCTGAGACTGAAAAAGCAAAACTAATTCAAGTCGGTAATATTCTGACCGAGCAAACTCTACGCAGCACCGATATTACGTGTCGCTTTAACGAGCATTGCTTTGCAATGGGGTTATTTGGACTCGATACCGAAGGTACTAAAGTGATTGTTTCCCGCATTCAAAACGCGTTATTAGAGCAAGAGAAGTTGGGCTTATTGCACTGTAACTTAAGCATTGGCGCCGTGAACGTGAAGCCAGAGCTTACTATTGAACCTGGTGCAATTTTTGAAAAGACAATTACCGCTCTTCATTATGCAGAGCAAAGTGGTATTAATGCGTATCAACTAGAAACATATACCATTCACTAGCATTTGAAACGGCTTCATGAATGGAAAATCGGCGCTGTTTTGTAGTGAGTAGATTTAGCGCTGCGTGCCGTGTTGTAGCGAACAAGTGGCATATTGATGTCGATATTCGACAAAAACCACTACAGCAGGTGCATTTTATGTGACGAGTATGTGAATTAATCCGATTGCGAGATTCGACATTTAATTGCCGAAAATAGACGATAAATTTTAGGCATTAAAAAAGCCCCAATTGGGGCTTTTTGTGCGCGTTCAGCTATTAAATTTTAACGCCCTTACGGATCGCTTTGTCTTTAATATACTGAGACCAGCTCTTAGCAAATTTTTTCGTTTGCGGATAATCTATCGCTTTACGAACATTTTGATAAGCCAGCTTATACTTTTCTTGCTGAAGGTATGCTTCTGCAAGGTCTAAGTGGATCTGACCTTTCTTTTTATTGCCAAGCTCAAGTGCTTTGCTAAGGTTTTTAACCGCTAGTGCATAGTCTTCGCTCGTTACGAACATTGAGCCTGCTTTACGATATAACTCAGAGTCATTATCGAAATCAGCTGCTTCAATGTAGAACTTAGCTGCTTTGTTATAATGCTTAGCATTATGGAAATATGCACCTAGTGTCGAAACCGTAGATTTGTCTTTCTTAACTTTCTTTGCTTTTACCGCTTTTTCAAGTGTAACACCTGCTTGGTAAGGCATTTCGTTAAGTGAATACAAACTTGCTAGGAATTTAAAATGGTTTGCTGTTTCTAGCGCACCATTACGCTCTGCAACCTTCGCAGCTGCCAGACCTTTTTTATAGTCTTCTTGCTGCATGTAGAACGATGCTAAACGTGTCCAAAGTTTATATTCATTTGGCCAAATCTTAACTTGCTCTTCACTTGTCTTAACCGCGTTATTGAACTGCTTAAGCTCAACATAAGCACCAACTTTTAGGTCGTAAGCACTTTTTATTGGCTCTTTTTTAGATAGCTCAATTGCACGGTCTGCCGGAGCAATGATATTCTTATACTCTTTGGTTTCGTAGTAAATTGATGCAATCGCTAAATACACTTTTGCGTCTTCTTCACCCGTAAAATCCATCCAAGCGTAGTAAGAATCACGAGCATCTTTATACTGTTTTTCTTGACGCTGTAAGTCTGCAATAAGCTTCATTACAGTTGCTTGGTCTTTAAAGTTAAGAACATCTGGCTTAGCTGCCGCTTTAGCAAGACGAATTGCGTCGTCAAACTTTTCAAGCTGGTAGCTCATTTGCGCCATGTAGTAGTTAACTTGTGCTCTATCAAACTCATCTGAAGGCTCAATTTCCTTCATCATTTGAAGCGCACCAGCTACATCGCCCTCGATTCCCTTTTCCTGGTCGCCGTTGTATACATCAAATGCTTTTACAACTTTTTTACCAGTACGTTCACCCATCACCTTGGTTTTGCGTTTCTTGCGTTCTTCAATCTTCGCAGGATCTGCTTTCGCCAAAGTTGGTGCAGAATAAACTGCACCACCAAGTGAAATTAATAAGGCAAGCGCGGTCACTTTAGATAAAGTTTTCATACTGCCTCCTAACCTTGGTCAAGTTTGAAATCAAGTTGAACTTCAATGCCTGCTTGACGTTGTGGTTTACCATCAACAATCTTAGGCTTGTATTTCCATTTACGTAAAGCACGTTTTGCTTCACGGTCGAAAATACGTTTCGGTTCAGCGTTAATTACTTCAATATCAGTTACACCACCTACTTCATCGATTGTAAAGCGAAGTTGTACCCAACCTTCTTTACCATCACGCGCAGCTTGTGGCGGATATTTAGGCTCAATTCGAACGATTGGTGTAGCATCACCATCTCGGCCAAATGCGCCTGGGCCATCTAGACCACCTGCCGTACCACCAACATCAATTGATGGCATATTAAACTGTAATCCTGAGTTGTTATTACTCGAATTATCAGGTTGTGGCGGCTGCGGTTTAGGCGGCTGCTTAGGTGGCGGCGGAGGCGGAGGCGGTACACGCTTCCTCTCCTGCACCTTTGATTCAGGCGGATTCGTCATAATTTCGACTACAATCTGCTCTTGGTCATTAGCGGCGCGTTTATCGCCGCCAGAAATCAAGAACGCCATGAAATAAAATAAGCCGAAAGTAACTGCCCCACCTGCAATCAGTGAAAACAGAAAACGAATCATTACTTTTCTCCAGCGATTGAAATCTTCAGGTAGTCACCAGTAGCCTTGATCTGGTCCATAACTTTCATAACCACACCGTGCTTCGCTTCTTTATCCGCTTGGATAATCACGACTTCAGTAGGTTGTTCAGCTAATAGACGCTCGATGTTCGCAGATACACGTTCTACATCTACTTGGCGCTTATCCATCCAAACTTCACCGTTACCACGAATTGCAATAAAGATATTTGCATTTTTCTTCTTGGTAGCTTGTGCTGCTTTTGGTTTGTTAACTTCAATACCGGCTTCTTTAACGAATGACGTTGTTACGATAAAGAAGATAAGCATGATGAAAACGATGTCTAGCATCGGTGTCATATCTACCGCTGCGTCATCTTCTTCACGAATACGTTTATTACGTGCCATATTCAAATCTCTCTCTAGTGATGCGGCAAGCTATCGATAAGTTTATTCTTAGCCATCTTCGCTTTCGCTTCTAGACGTGTGCTAAAGAATACACCTGATAGTGCTGCAACCATTCCAGCCATTGTTGGGATCGTCGCCATTGAAATACCTGATGCCATTAAGCGTGCGTTACCAGTACCTTGGGTAGCCATGGTTTCGAAAACCGCGATCATACCCGTTACAGTACCTAATAAGCCGATAAGTGGACATACAGCTACTAATGTTTTGATCAACAACATACGCTCATCTAATTTCTCAGACGCTTCAGAAATCCATGCTTCACGGATTCTGTGTGCATACCAAGACGTAGTGTCCTGGCGGGCGTCCCAGTTAGCGATGATTCCCTTTTTCATTTTAGGAAACACGCTGGTCAGGAACCAATAGCGCTCAATCATTAATACCCACATAAGAAAGAGTGCTATTGCGACCACATATAGTACCTGGCCGCCTGTAGCCACAAAATCCCTGACAGATTCCCAGATCTCCATCAGGACTAGCATTAGGCTTTCTCCTTCTCCGCGTGAGCAGCAATAATACCAGCGCTTTGCTCATCTAGGATGTGTAGTACAGACTTAGAACGGCTTGCAACGATAGCGTGAACTAGGATTAGCGGTAGTGCCGCAATTAGACCTAGAGCAGTAGTTACTAGTGCCATTGAGATTGAACCAGCCATGATCTTCGGATCACCTGTACCGAATAACGTGATTTGCTGGAATGTTTCGATCATACCTACAACAGTACCTAATAGACCCATTAGAGGTGCGATAGCTGCGAAGATCTTGATGATGTTAACACCAGCTTCGATGCGTGGCGTTTCACGTAGAATCGCTTCATCAAGCTTAAGCTCAAGGTTTTCAACATCTTCTGACTTGTTGTCTTGGTAAACTTTAAGAATACGACCAAGCGGGTTGTTTTCGTTTGGTGTGTTAAGATTCTTAAGCTGTGAACGGATCTTACCAGTAGTTAGTGTAAGGTCAGCAAGACGAATAATCGCGATGATGAAACCAATAACTAGTAGTACTGCGATTAGGTAACCAACTGTACCACCTTGGTGGAAACGCTCTTCGTGAGTCGCTTTCTGCGTGTTTAGACGTAGAATTGAACCACGGGTGATATCTGTATAGAAACCAGTGTAAGAACCAGCTGGAGTAGCACGTAGCGCTTCAGCAGAAGACAATACGTAACCATCAGGCTGACGGCCTAGCGGCTGGATTTGCTTAGTTTCTGGGTGGTAAATTAAGTAACCTTGATCAGAGATAAGGTTGAAGTTACCAATACGTGTAACTTTTGCGTTAACTTCTGAACCGTCTAACTGAGCAACTGTAGTTTCGAAAGATGATACTTTCGCAGACTCAGTCATTTCAGTTTGAAGACCAATCCAAAGCTCTTCTAGTTCGCGAGTAGTTGGTAGTTCTTTAGCAGCAGCTAGAGAACGAAGAACTTCTTCACGTCCTGGCTTTTCAGCAGAAACTAGTGACGCTTCGATTGAACCGATTGTTTCAGATGCAGCACGACGTACAACACCGAACATTTCACCAAGCGTACCTTTCGCAGTTTCTAGTTCTGCTTCTTTAGACGCTAGTGTCGCTTCGTTTTGTGCGTATTGCTTCTTAAGACGATCACCGCGAGCTTCTTCAGCCGCTAGTTCACGTTGAGCTTTCTTTAATAACGCTTGCTTGTCAGCACGAGCTGATAAGAACTCTTGCTCACGTTGCTTGTTAATTTTGCCAGACGAGATACGGTCTTGCTTAACTTGCTCAAGGATTTTATCTAGAGCAGCTGTATCTGCGTGTGCATTTAGCGCAGCACCTGCAGAAACAGAAAGAACAGTAGCAACTGCTAAACCTTTAAATAGTTTCTTCATCGTGATTACTCCGCGCCAAAGATTGGAAGGCTAACAATATCGTAAGCTTTTTGCTTACGCGCCATACGAATAAGATCAGTAATAGGGCTGATGTATTCGTCACCTAGCTTGTCCCACTGCTTCGTAGAGTTGTTCCAAACCCAAGCATTCTTAAGGTCTAGAGACTGAGCTACGTAAGCGATACGACCAACACGACCGAAGTCTACAGTGATATCACGACCATCTAGGTTGATAGCACCTTGAGTAGCAGTTACAACAGTGCTGTAATCTTTCTCTGTAAGGTAAGCTTCAAGAACCTGACGGTACTTTTCAGAAGTCGTTACTGATGAGTTAGTCATTAACTCACGTAACTTTTCAACACGGTCTAAACGCTTTTCAGTGTCAAAAGGAACGTCCGCTTTGATGAATTGCTCAAGCGTATCGATCATGCGATACATCAAAGGCACAACGTTACGTTTAGTTGTATCGATTTCTTTGATTTGTTTATTTAATGATTCGATACCAGCATTTTGGTCTGCAACCAAACGTGCTAGGTGATCATTATAAACTTTTAGGATCTCAGTTTGGTTAATCGTAGTGTCATACTCCGCTTTCAGTTCAACTGTTTGCTCGAATACGTTATCGATTTTGTTCTGAGACTTTTGTGCAGCCTTAATAGTCTGACCTTCAACATTGTGAATGTCTTTCAAAGGATCTGCCATCACATTGCTGCTTGTAAGTGCAACCGCGCCAACCAACGCTGAAGCTACAAGACTTTTTCTGATTTTAACAGACATAGTTCCCAACCAATTAAGTAATGTTACTTTTTTAGAATTTAAACTGATTAAAACTCAATCATGAATGGTGCACATAAAAAATGCACCAACTCACCAATAATGCTAAATGCATAGAAGAGTGTCAACAGCCAAACTTAGTAAAATACTGCTCTAAGATAAACAAATGCTTTAATGCAACAATTTAATAAACAAACTGTTTACATTCGAGCTTTTGTTAATCGCGCTATACCGTCCAAGAAAGAGAGTTTATAGCCATATCAGATTGGCTTTAGTAAAAAATTATTAACAATTAACGCAATTAATTTTTTTTTCAAAAAAAACGTCTAGGTAGAAAGTTATTGAAAGGTTTTTAGGCTGAATTGATAAAGATATTCTGTTTTTAAATGACTAAATATGCATTTGGGTACGCATAAGTATATAAAGAAGCATAAAAGTCATGCTTCTTTATATAAGCTTACTTTAATAGACTCGACAAAACGATTATAAATTCATTCAATATGACTGTGTTCGAAGACGACAAACCAAGCTAGTATTTCGCCAGACTCATTCAGAACTTCACTTTGTTCGGTAGCGGTCAATCCATTTAACTTCGCGTATTCAATAAGTGAAGATAATTTATCTGATGTTAAAGCCGCATCTACCAACTCAGACAAACGATTCTCTAATGTTTCGATCTGTGTCTTAAGATATTCGATAAATTGCTTTTTAACATGACGTTCTGAAATGACGCCAATTTTCATAAACTGAGATACATATTCAGGTAAGCTCGTATCCTTTACAGCCATTTCATCATATTCAAATAATTCTTTTAATAAGTAATTTAATTGATGTCGGTGATGCTCAGCATCTCCATTTAGTTTTAATAGCCTAAGTGATTCTTTGCTCGTTATATCAAAAGAGCATTCAACGAGGTTAATGAAATGTCCCATACAGGCTCTAAACGCCTCTGACCTCACTAACGTAAGCGTTCTTTCATTTCGCTGAATTATTACAGAATTAGAATGATGCATCATTAAGCCGATCTTACCATTAGCACTTAGACGCTTTTTAGATGCAATTATCGACTCACTTATATCAGAATATTCGATACCGAATTGAGAAATAATTAGCTCATAATTGTCATCCAATTTGTCTACATCTTCAGCTTTAAATAACTCTCTAAATAAAATATTGTTTTTAAACTTGTGTGCTATATCAATCGCATGGTTATTAATTTTAGCAAAATCAATCGCTGTTATACTGCCACTTATCTTATTAACGGATGCAAAATCATCCACTAAAATCGCTAACCCGCCATTTCCTGTTGCAATATCAAGGCATTTAAATCCGTCATTTAGAGTTGAAAATAAAGGGAACCATTGATCTTTTAACACCCCCGTATAAGTTTTTTTATAACTTTCACCAAATGACGTTAAATGACCTTGCTTCCAATATTCGCTCCAATGTGAAGTCATCAAAAAAACTCCTTTATAATTTATATATATTAGCTAAATCAATTCCATACAAATAAAAAAAGCCTGCAATTGCAGGCTTTAATACATCTTAAATCTTATTAGAATTTGTAGCGGAAACCTACAAAGTATAAACGACCAACGATGCTATATAAGTTTGAATCGTAACCTAAGTCACTATCTAAAACAGGATCTTCATCTGTTACATTATTAACACCAGCAGTAATGTCTAAATTCCAAGGTGTTGCATATGTATAGTTTAAGTCAACGATATTGTAATCGTCTAACTCGCCAACTGCAGTGAAGATGGTACCTGTTTCGTCTGTTTCAGTTTCTTCAGCCTGAGATGCAATATGGTTAAGATTCACATTAAGAGTGTGATCTTCGAATAACCATGTAGCACCTAGTGAGATACGACGCTCAGGAAGACCATTACGACCGATCTTGTTAACCTTAGGTAAACCAATGATATCTGGCTCTTCATAAGACAGAACTTCTGACCAAGCAAAGTTAGTCTTAATTTCACCTGCACCACCTAAATCGAATAATGCATTTGCTTTGAAATCAAAACCATCTGTCGAGAAACCAGGAATATTTGCCATAGGTGCCGTAACAAGAAGTGAACGCGCCGTTGGGTTACCACCACGATCTACAGCTGCACCTTCATAACCTGGCGCGTTATCATTTGGATCTTCTGGATCACCTAGTAAGCCAATGTTTTCTAAATCAAATACGTCTTGAGTTGATAAAGAAGAAACTTGGTTAGTGATGTCAATATTGTAGTAATCGAATGAAACGTCAACATTGTCCGTTACATTATATACAATACCAAAGTTAACACTTTCAGACTCTTCAGGTTTAAGGTTTTCAGTACCAATAAAGTAAGTCGTGTGCTGTTGCGAACGACAGTCTGAACGGTTAGTTCCTGCTGCTGAACAAAGTACCACGTCTTTCGCACTACTTGCCGATTCTTGAGGTGCTTTATATAAGTCTTCAAGTGTTGGAGCGCGGAAACCTTGACCCCATGATGCGCGTACAACAAGAGATTCAAACGGTTGGTAACGAAGTGAAGCCTTAGGCACAAACGATGAACCAACATCGCTAAAGTCATCATAACGACCTGCGAAGTTAAATTCTAAGCTATCAAGTACTGGTACTACTAATTCAGCAAATACTGCGTACTCTTCACGGTCACCTGATGCAGAACCACCTGCTGTACCAATGATGTTCTTAGCCTCATTTTGTGCTTCCGCTTGGTCATAATATGTTGTTTCTTTGTAGTTTGCGCCAACATAAAGAGCTACTGAACCAGCACCCAAGTCAGCTAGTTCATTGAACGTCATACCACCACTGATTTCGCGAAGTGTACTACCTGAGCGACGGTTACTGTTAGCAGCTAAGTCAGCAAGTTGCGCTGTATACTTCGACTGATCTGGGTCACGAGGATCCCAACCATCACGAATTGCTTGCTCAACGCTTGGGCGGTGAACGTAACCTTGGCCCCACTCGTTCATGTCATAACGGTTATAGTGAGCATCTACGTGCCAATCAAATAGATCTGTAAGACCTTCTAAAGAAGCGGCCCAATCTTGCATGTTACTTACTTGCCAAGTATCACGTGATGCGCCAACATTGTTGAAACGGTAGTAACCACGGTCACCTTCGTTAACTGCTGTTAGACCATTTTCAGCTGGCATGTCCATAGGGAATGTGAACCAACCTGCTGCAGGAGCGTAACGACCAAAGCTTTCGTTACGAGCATGTAGAGAACGGAAGTTAAAAGTTGTGTTATCACTTACTTCATAGTCGTAATCTACGAATACTGAATCACGTTTCGTTGAAGCAGCATCTGCTGATACCGCTGTATAATCGAAATGACAGCCGTCGTCTGCTGGATAATCTGGCGCATCATTGTGATAACTGAATAAGTCACCGTATTGTGAACAGTCTTGGCCACTAATCATCGGGTTGAATTCAAACGTAGTCATATCTAAGATATTACGGCCGTACCAGCTTAAACCAGTAGTACCACCGTAAGTGCCTGAACCATCGTCCGTAGAAGACGTAAACCAACGGTCGCGTGCGAAAATGATATCGCGTTCGTCGTGTTCATAGCTGAAAACAATGCTTGATTTGTCATTTGAAAGACCAGTGATGATTGAGAATGAAGACTCATCACCACCACCGTCACGGCTTGGGCTACCAGCTCGAGCTTGAACTTGAACACCTTCAAAGTCGTCACGAAGAATGATGTTTACAACACCTGCAATAGCATCTGAACCATAAACCGCAGACGCACCATCACTCATAACTTCGATTCTTTCAACCGCAGCGAAAGGAATTGTATTTAAGTCAGCTGCACCACCACCCATTACAGGTGAACCTGGCATTTTCTTACCGTTGATAAGTACCAATGTACGGCTTGAGCCTAAACCACGTAAATTTACAGTAGCTTGGCTTTGTGCAGTATTACCAGATGAAGGTTGGATTGAACCAAAAGAGTTAAACGTAGATCTGTTTAACACGTCAGAAACGCTTAATTGACCTGAATTGTCTAAAGACGCTCTGTCAATTACAACTACAGGGTTCGCACCTTCCATATCAGTACGCTTGATACGAGAACCTGTTACTTCGATACGTTCAACAGCTTCAGCTGCTTGTTCTTCAGCGGCATTAGCGTTTGCTGCAAACACAGCAGTGCTAGCACCACCGAAAGCGATCGCTAAACGAACCGCCTTCGCTAGTTTATTATTTAACATTTAGATTTCTCCCTGGACCACATTTGTGGATTTACTTTTATTCACAATCTAACAAATTGTTGATTGATTTTTTTGAGTCGAAACTCATTTATCCGAGGGCAATAATAATCATAAGGGCAAACACCGGTCAACATGTGTTTATAAAGTTTTAACATTTAAGACTTAGATGTTTCAGTTAGATCACATTTATACACACTTAGAAACACACCGCTTTTAGGTACACGAAAAATATAAAACTCTGATTTAAAACAAAAAAAACCCTGAAGCCTCGTAAGCTTTAATTGTAATCAAAAAATTACATTTTTTTTGAACTTTTTAGAAAAGGCTTTGTTGCTCATTAACTAACTGCTCAAAATTTAACATTAACGCCTTTTCAAGCGCCTCTACAATTGGCTTTAGTTGCTTATCTAAGTAATGTTGATAATCGATTCGATTTACGTCTGACACATCGCCTTCGGCTAAGTAAACGGGGCCGTCAAGTGTTACAAGATAATTCACCCAGTCGCCTCGTTTGATGAAAAAATCGGGGTGTTTTAGCTGGTAATCTAACACTGCTCTAACATGAGGTGGGATATTACGGCGATACATTTCAAGCTCTTGCCCCAAGCGCTTGCGATATACAAGTTTGTGATCAAAAGCGCCAGATTTAAGGGCACTAACCTGTTGTGTGATGTATTCATCGACAGCTTGATTGCTAAATAGTCTTTGGTACAACTCGGTCTGAAACTCTTTCGCTAGGCGAGTCCAATCGCCACGTGCCGCTTCAAGACCTTTAAATATTAGCTCTCCAGCTTGGTTAATACCGGCATAACGCTTCTTCGACCCGGTTGTTTCACCGCGCAATGTCGGCATAAAGAACGGCTGATAATGAGTTTCAAACTCAATTTCTAGTGCACTGTCTAAACCTTTTTCGCTCAATTCAGCCTGCCAGTATCTATTTATTTTGTTAACTAATTGCTTACCTATGTCGTTACATGTTGCTTTACAGGCTTCTCCGTCTATCGAGACAAAGGTTGAATCCGTATCACCATAGATCACTTGGTAACCAGCTTGTTCTATTAACTGCTTGGTTTTTTTCATAATTTCATGACCACGCATGGTAATCGAACTTGACAACCGCGGGTCATAAAACCGGCATCCAGTAGAACCCAATACGCCATAAAAACTGTTCATAATAATTTTTATGGCGTAAGACATAGTTTCATCTTTGGCTTTTTTTGCCGCTTCTCTTGCTTGCCATAGCTGACTGATAAGCGAAGGAATAAAATGTTCAGTGCGTGAAAACTGAGCGCCGTTAAATCCCTCGATCGCATCATCTTCCATTAACCCTTCAACTAACCCCATGGGATCAATCTTAAAAGTGCGAATAATTGATGGGTAAAGACTTTTATAATCGAGGACCAAGACATTCTGATAAAGCCCTGGAAGTGAGTCCATTACATAGCCACCTGGGCTTTCAAATTGTACTGGGGAGTCACCTAAATTAGGGGCGATATACCCAGCACGATGTAAATGCGGCAAATATAAATTGGTAAACGCCGCAACGGAACCACCTAGGCGGTTTAAATCAAGCCCTGTGAGTTTGGACCTTGCAATTGCAAAATCGATTAGCGATTTGTTCTGAAAAATATCCCATACCAGCTTACAGTCTTGCAGATTGTATTTGGCTAACGCTAGTTTTTCGTGTTTAAACTGGCGTTCGATTTCTGCAAGCGTATCGCCGCCTTGGATCAGCTTTTCTTCACCGAGTAATTCGTAGCTTACTTGCCCTAAACGAAAGCTAGAAAAATGGTAGCTTGCGTTTTTCAGCATATCGATACCATCGAGTACCATACGGCCGGGTAAATTAAGTTTATTGATTTTTGATTGCGTCACTCGAAGCTGACTTGCAAACCGTCCAAGCGACAACGTTACACCCAGTGCTTCTGCTCGCTTAGCTAACATCGAAAAGTCAAAATCAATAACATTCCAACCTATAAACACATCTGGGTCTAATTCTTGTGTAATGGCAACGAAGCGTTTGAGTAAGGCGGTTTCATCAGCAACCCACTCCAACCACTCATGACTTTCACCTTGCCCTATCATTACCACTTTTTGGTAATTCGCATTATAAAAGCCTATCGAATAGAGCACCCCTAACCCACTGCACTCTATATCGAGTGAGACACAAGTCAATTCGTGCGCGGCTAAACTCGCTTGTTCACTTTTAGCAAGTTTTGCTTGATACAAACAATGCACACCCTGGCTAAACTTATATTGCCCTTTTGCCCATGCTTGCCCTTGAATAAAACGCTCCATTAAATAGCGCTCGGCGTGGCGAATATCCTGTTCATACAGGATCACACCGGCTTCATTTGCTGTTTCTTTTGCAGCAAAAAAAGCTTTCAAGCTAGTGAAATAAAATCCGCTAACGTTACTTTGATTAAAATGTTTTAGCGGCAGCGACTTTTGCTCAAAAGCAATCCCCTCTCGATTAAGCGCATCGGCAAACCATTTGGCATCTTCTGATAAACAAAATACCACTGCCTGTTCGCCTGTAACTTCCACGCGTACAGGGCCTTCTTTAGACTTTAACCAAAACACTAAAATCAGCTTACCGTCACGGTCAAACTGTTGCTTGGTTAAAATTAACCCAGAAAAAGTACGCTCAATTACCATTATAACTATTATTAAACTTGATTATCGCGACAGTCTAACAAAAGAAAAAATGCCTGTATTGCATTGTTATTAATTACAAGCACCTTTAAAATCGCGAAAACGCCTTTTCTCGGACCTAACATGCTGGCTGACTCCCTAAAAAAAACTATCCGCACTATTCATACTAATATTGCAGCCAAATTACCTGATTACCGTTCACGTCCGAGTCAAAATTACTTAGTGGCAGAAATCGCTAAAACCTTAGCGGGAAACTACCACCGTACAGAGCGCATTGCAGTAATAGAAGCAGGCACAGGTACAGGCAAATCGTTAGCATATTGTATTGGTGCGATTCCCTACGCAAAGCAGCACAAAAAAAACCTGATCATTTCAACCGCCACAGTTGCGTTACAAGAGCAACTAATCAATAAAGAACTGCCATTTTTTGCAAAGAACTCAGGGATTGAAATTAGCTTTGAGCTCGCAAAGGGACGTCAGCGTTATGTTTGCGCTGAGCGTTTATACAACGCGCTCGTTGATGATCCATCACAGCTTAATTTTTTAGCGACCACCGATGCGCCACTGAATGAAAAAGAGCAAGATAGTTTAAAACAACTGCAAGCCGCCTATAAGAAAGGCACATGGCAAGGCGATAGAGATACTTGGCCGAAAGTCATCTCCGACAATGTATGGCGTTTAATTCAAAGTGATAAACACTCATGCCAACGTCAATTAGCTAGCCATGCACACTGTCCGTTTCATAGTGCTCGCGATCGTTTAGCCAAAGCTGATGTGATCATTGTAAACCACTCTTTATTGCTTGCTGATCTAGAACTCGGTGGTGGGGTTATTTTACCTGAACCGGCAGACAGTATTTACGTAATCGATGAAGCACATCATTTACCACAAGTGGCACGCGACTTTTCATCCGCATCAAGTACTTTAGTAGCTACTTTAGAGTGGTTAGATAAGCTAGCTAAATTTAACCAAAAAATGGCTAATGCGATTAGCTCAACACGGGCAACGGGTCTCAACTTTAAACTTGCAGACGCGATCAACGACAGTGCAAAAGACTTAAAAAATGTGAAAACGTTTTTTGCCGATAATTACTTTGAATTTAACGAAGATAATGTGCACCGTTTTGAGCAAGGGCAATTACCAAAAGGTATCAGCAATTGGGTGAAAGATTTAAAGCAATCATCAAACAACATGCTTAAATTTCTTACCAAAATGCACGACGCGCTTACCTTAGATTTGTCTGATGGCGACGTGAGTAAAAAAGTCGCCGAGCCACTGCTATCTGAAAGCGGGCATTACTTAACGCGCCTAGATGGCTTCGCTAAGTTATGGGGAAACTTATCTATTGAACAATCAAATCCTCCCCATGCACGCTGGCTTAAGCAACTTGAATACAAAAATCACGTTGATTATCTGTTGGCTGACTGCCCTATTCAAGTCGGCTATTATTTACACGATAAGCTATGGCAAGAATGTGCGGGAGCCGTACTTTGCTCCGCAACCTTATCGGCACTTGGTTCATTTGACCATTATGCCTTTGAAGCGGGCTTAAAGCCTATCGAAGGGGTTAAGTACATCAAAGCGCAATCGCCTTTTGATTATAAAGAAAATGCTGTGCTGACTATTCCTAACATCAGCAAAGAGCCAAATCATAAAGAATTCAGCGACGAGTTAATTAAAACCCTGCCCAATTACATTAAAAAAGATCAGGCAAACTTAGTGTTATTTGCCTCTTATTGGCAAATGAACCAAGTGGCAGAGGGTCTTAGAAAAAAAGGTTTCAGTTTATTACTGCAAGGAGAGGCCTCTCGCGATGCGTTACTTACGCTTCATCGCGACAAAGTTAAAAATGGAAAAGGGTCAATTTTGTTTGGCACCCAAAGTTTTTCAGAAGGGTTAGACCTACCAGGTGATTTACTTACAAACTTGATCATCACCAAAATCCCATTTGCAGTGCCCACCTCGCCGATAGAGCAAGCACAAAGTGAATATATCGAAACGAAAGGTGGTAATCCATTTTTGTCTATCACCGTACCCGAAGCGGCAAAGAAATTAGTGCAAAGCTGTGGTAGACTGCTTCGTAAAGAATCTGATCGTGGTGAAATAACCATTTTAGACAGACGCTTAGTTACCAAGCGCTACGGTAAAGCCATGTTGGATTCGCTACCCCCGTTCAAACGAAAAATCGAGTATTAATGATAGAACTAGCTTTAGAGCCAACAACTTGGCTTGTGCTTTGCTCCGCAGCATTGGCCGCAGGGTTTATAGACGCTGTTGCGGGTGGTGGCGGAATGTTAACCGTGCCTGCCCTTTTAACCGCTGGCCTGCCACCGCATTTAGCACTCGGCACCAACAAGTTAGCCGCTAGTTTTGGGTCATTTACAGCAAGTTTTACGTATTACAAAAAAAAGCTTTTTAACCCACGTTTTTGGCTGGTATCAGCCTGTGCAACTGCCCTAGGTGCAATCTTTGGTACATTAATTGTTGATTTTCTTACCCAAGAGTTTCTTAACTTATTGCTACCTGTGGTGATTATTGTGGTGGCAATATATAGCTTATTTAATAAAAGCCAATTTGCAGAAAATATGCAGCTGCCAAGTCAAAACTCACAGCTAAAAGTAAAGCAAAGTTGGCAAGGGCTTATTCTTGGCTTTTACGATGGTGTTGCAGGGCCTGGTGCGGGCACATTTTGGACCGCTTCAAACAGCTTTTTGTATAAAATGGGTATATTGCTTAATTGCGGTTTAGCACGCTCGATGAACTTCATTAGTAATGTGGTATCGCTAGCTACCTTTATTGCCCTTGGCCATGTGCATTTTATGTTAGGTTTAACCATGGGCGCGTTTATCATGCTCGGTGCATGGATAGGCGCACATTCGGCGATTAAATTCGGCAGCAAGTTAATTAAACCTGTGTTCAATACCGTTGTCATTGTGTTAGCCATAAAATTGATTTTAGATGTCTATGCTTAAAACAAGTGCACAAGTCGAAACGCTTAAAAACCAAGTTGAACGCTTAAAAGTTAGCTGCCAACAGTTTGACCAGCAAAATTTATTTAAAAATGAACGCTTTGTAAAAAACCAACACGGTTTATTTGAACACCACCTATTTCGCACTAAAAGCGTAAAGTTAAGTGATTACTTAAATGAAGTATTTGATAATATCGACGCACTTCCCTCAAGCGAACGAAGACATGCCCAGCGTTTTGCCCTTGAGTCAATTTCACAGCAAATTGACGCTATTATCACTGCCTTAAAAGCCACCAGCGTTTGGCAAAAAGAACAACAATTTAAGCCAGTTACTCGCTATAAAAAAGTAGTTAAAAAAATCATTCAATCATCGCAAGAGTTGTATCGTGAACTATCTCAAAACCATGAGTTTGAGCGTCGCTTACAAGAAATGATTGAACTTAGGCAAAACGAGAAAATAAACTCCAGTGCTGAGCGCGCCAAAGAGTTAAATAACGAAATCCTTGTGCTACATGGTAGGTTGGGCCGTTGCCGTAAGGCCATCACGGCCGTCGAGGAAAAAATTCAACTAGCGGAGAAATCAAACCGATAATGACCATACCGATTTTCTATCACCCTAGTTACTCATCTTTATCACTGCCCGAAAATCATCGCTTTCCGATTGAAAAATACCAATTGCTCTACCAGTTTATTGAGCAAGAATTGGCTGAGCAATTTCGCTTTATCACGCCAAAAAAAGCAAGTGTAGATGATATTAGCAAAGTACACTGCCCTATTTTTGTACAGCAGTTTGTAGCAGGCGCCCTTGAGCCAAAAGCGATACGTAAAATGGGATTTCCGTGGTCGCCACAACTTGTTGAACGCACGCTTTATTCAATTGGCGCATCAATTCAAGGAGCAAAGCTCGCGCTTGAAACACAAATCGCAAGTCAAATAAGCGGCGGGTATCACCATAGCTTCCCTAGCTTTGGTAGTGGCTTTTGCATTTTTAATGATTTGGTAATTGCCGCACGCCATTTACTTGATAACAACCTAGTAAGCAAAGTTGTTATTCTCGATCTTGATGTACACCAAGGTGATGGTTCAGCGGTATGCGCACAAGCGATGGACGATATCGTCACAATTTCATTGCACTGTGAGCAAAACTTCCCAACCAAAAAGCAACATTCAGATTACGATTTTACGCTCAATAAACACGCTAATGACCAAGAATACCAAACGATGTTACAGCAATGCTTGCTTACATTGCTTGTAGAGCAACCTGATATCGTGCTCTACAATGCCGGAGCCGATATTTATAGCGGCGACGAGCTCGGCTATTTCAACGTCAGTTTAGCGGGCGTAAAACAACGCGAACAAAGCGTGATCTCGTTTTGTATATCTCATGATCTCCCTCTTTTTACGGCGTCAGGTGGCGGTTACCAGCGAAATGTTGGCAACCTAGTAAATGTTCATAAACAACTTTATTTAAGCATGACAAATGGATAGACGATTCCTAAGATATAAGCAATACTAAGAACAGTCACATTAAGTAATCTTAAGGAATAGCATGAAATTACATGACGATATTCATAATTATTACGAAAAATTATTAATCGACGAAATTGAAAAGCAAAAAATTGAAGCTAAGTATGACAACGACACATTGGCTGATTTTTGTTGTACTGCATTGAATCAATTGCCATCACGATACATTCGCTTTGAAGTGGATATGGCGTTTTATTCATCTCAAAGTGAACGCTTAGAAATGGAACAGCGCGTAAGAGACGCGATTGAGTTTGCAACCGCTGCCGTTGCAAAACGCGGTAACAGTGATGACTGAAAGCAATACCCTAGCAAACGCGCCTAAACACGTTCAATTAGCGGTAGATTTAATAATGCTGCTAGAACAACATGAACTTGATGCTAAAACCGTACTGCAAGCGCTTGAAATTGTACAAAAAGACTTTAAGCAAAAATGCCAAGAGCAAGCGACTTAACCCCTATTTTGGTTAACTAGTGCGGAGCTAAAAACTCAGCAGTTACAAAGCGTGTGACGTCTTGATGAAAATCACTATGATAATATTTAAGATGAGCACGCAATAACGCCCCATCTTGATTTAATGCATCAATTTGCTTATTCACTTTTTCAATAAACTGCCTTGTTTCCGGGTTATTTACACACATTAAACGACCTAAAACATAAGGTTCAATGCCCGCCACCGTGTAACTTACCGTTGATTCTTGCCACTGCCTCGCACTCATTTCAAGTGGATAAAAAAGCGCGTATTCACCGCGTTTTTCACTAAACATATCCAGTATACCTTGCACATGAGATGCACCGCGTCGCACAATCTTGTTTTGCTCAGGCAATTTGGTAATTTGCTGATCTAATTTATCGCCGTATGAAATCTGGTCTGACACAATTAAGCGTCGTTGTGGATACTGCACAAACAATTCAGCCAAACTAATCGGCTCGTTAATACCTTGCGATGATAAATCTGAGAACTGATAGAGCCGTCTGCCCAAAAACAAATTAATGGGTTTACTAAAGATAAATTGCTGAGCGCGCTGATGCGTTTTGATTTTATTCGTAATGCAAATCGATTGGTCTTTTGCCATAAACTTTAACGAACGCTTAAGTGGCACAAACTCAAAATGTAATTTATGACCTTGCTGTGTTAAGGCTAAGATATTTGTTTCAGACGATAAGCTGCGCATGTCACTTTGTTTAAAGCTTGCTAAATCATGTGCATTATCAGTGTGCAATATTATTTTTGCTGTGGCTGGTAAACACCAACAAATAAAAACAAAAATGCTAAATTTAATGAACGGGAGTTTCAAAGGTAACCTGCTGGGGAAGTAATATTTAACGTGCTTATTGCTGTTTATCTAAACCAGTCATAAAAATTTAACAAAATTTTATAAAAGAAGCCATTGATTAGAGACACGCTGCATAATTTGGGGACAAACAACAGATTTTAGTTATTGTAACCTAGGTCAGTTTATATTTTGTTTAGCTTATGCTTTTGATACAAATAACAGCCTAAGTTATAAATCACCTTGATAACAGGAAATTAAAGGTGATTTAACACCTTCAGTGACTACCTATTTATTTTACATGAGGTAAAAATACGTTTACCACTAAGCCCGTTTTGCCACCTGAACGATTATGCAAACTGAGCTGACCATGATGAGCTTCGGCAATTTCACGACACAGCGCCAAACCTAAACCGCTGCCACTGGCTTTCGTTGAGTAAAATGGGATCAATGCACTTGCCATAACTGCTTCGCTCATGCCAGGGCCCGCATCAATCACGCTGATAACGGTGCCACTTTGTTTATTTTCAATACTAACCGCAATTTCTTGCGGCTTCGAACCGGATTCATGAGCGTTTTTAAGTAGGTTAATCAACAATTGTTCAAGTTGAATATGATCAGCAAAACACAGGTGCTTGGGTACTTCCCCATCTAGTTTGAAGGCATATTGCTGCTGCACATTACTCAGCATACTTTGCCAATCAAGCAACTCCAATTTTGGCAACGGTAGCTTGGCAAACTTACCATACCCCTGGACAAACTCATTGAGGTGACTGATCCGCTCCTGCAATGTTGAGAACACGCGTCCTAATCGCGGCTCATCCACATTTTGCGATAACAATTTGCCACTGTGCAACATCGATGACATTGGCCCTAGCGAGTTATTTAATTCATGGCTAATAATACGTATCACTTTCTTCCATACCGCGACTTCCTGACGACTTAATTCGCGCGTAAGCTGTTTAAAAATATACAATCTGTGTTGGTGATTGTTTAATAGAAATTGCCCTGTAGACAGATGCCATGTTTCACTTTCATCTTTTTCGTGCTGTAAATGGAACAAACCATCTCTGCCCGCTTCCATTGCTTGTTTTATTTGTTCATTGGCGGCGTTGTAGAGTTCTTCACGCTGTAAGCCTTCAAGTTTGTGTTCACTATTAAATAATCGATTAGCACTGTGGTTACTAAACACCACATAATCATTGCTATCAATCAGTACCAAGGCTTGAGGAGAAGATTGCAGTACTTTGTCCAACATTAATTCTCGCTGATAAATCCACTGCTTTTCTTGGCGTAAATGGTCTGCTGTTTGATTGTAAATGTGGCAAAGGCGGCCTAATTCATCTGGCGCATCGTATGCTAACAGGCTAGAAAATTCGCCATCTTTGAAATTTAACAATCCGGTTTCAAGGGCTTGAATCCCTGAGCTGACCGATTGCGTGAGTAAGCCGCTAATAAACCATGCCGCGCACAGAGTAATTAATATAACCACGACACTTTGTTTCAGCGAGACATCCAGTACCAGTAATAACGGGATCAGCACCAGAATAAGGCTTATTACAACCGCCAACTGCAATTTGGTTTGGGTACGATAGTGAGCAAAAACAGATTTCATAATATGTTATCAATACTCAATATCAAACTTTTGCAAACGACGATAAAGCGCTTGGCGAGATAAGCCAAAATGGCGAGCCACCTTTGCAATAACACCGTGATATTCGCGCATCGCCGCTTCGATTTCTATTTTATTTGGCTCGTGATTAAGCGCCGTTTTTACCTCGTTCGTTGCTGTCGCCAAGCCAAAATCCGTTAATGCTAATTGACCGCTTGGCTTTAGTACTGCAGCGCGTTTACAGGCATTTTCAAGCTCGCGTACATTGCCTGGCCAAGGGTAATTTACCAGCGCTTGTTCAGTCGCCAATCCACATTCTCGGTTTGGTAAAAAGTGTTTAACGAGCGGCATAATATCGTCTTTTCGCTCAGCCAACGGCGGCAGGCGTAACTCAATGACATTGAGGCGATAATAGAGATCTTCTCTAAAACGCCCTGCTTTAATATCGTGCTGTAAATCAGCATTGGTTGCCGAAATAACCCGTACTTTAACCTGCTTTGTTTGCACTGAACCCAAACGTTCAAACTCGCCGGTTTGCAGCACGCGTAATAGCTTCATTTGACCTGAAGGTGGTAAATTACCAATTTCATCTAAAAATAAAGTACCGCCATCGGCTGCCTCAAAGCGTCCAATACGCTGTTTATTAGCGCCAGTGTAGGCACCCGCTTCCGCGCCAAATAGTTCGGCTTCAATTAACTCGCCGGGTAATGCGCCTGCATTCACTTTAATAAATGGCTGATGGGCTAAATTTGAGTTAAGTTGAATAATTTCAGCGATGCGCTCTTTACCACTGCCATTGGGGCCTGTGATCAACACAGATACATCTGACTTAGCTAATTGCAGTGCCATGTCTACCACTCGTTCCATCGCGGTGCTTGCATAGATCAGCCCTGCTAAATTCGCTTGTTGATGTGGTAAGTGACGTTCATCGTGCTGCCGCGATAAGACTGCATTATCTTGCTGCGCTTTGCCTAACGCGACTAAATTTGCAATGGTGGTAAGTAACTTGTTGTCATCCCATGGTTTGGCAATGTAATCAGCAGCGCCTGCTTTAACTAACTCAATTGCGGTTTCAAGTTCAGTCCAGGCTGTAATGAGAATGATCGGTAGGTTGGCATTTAATTGGCGTAGCGTATAGAAAAGGCTAATTCCCTCTTCTCCAGAGGTGGTATCAGCGGCAAAGTTCATGTCTTGAATCGCCAACGCGATACGTTGATAACGTACCGTTTGCTCTGCCTCAAACGGCGTTTTGGCCGTTACAACATCATAGCCATGAATTTCCAAAAGCAGTGATAATGCATCAAGAACGGCTGGGTTATCATCAATGATTAGAATTTTATCCATTTGTTTTTCTTTTATTTATTCGTGCTACACCGACGGTTCTGAGTGTAGCACGAAGACATTGCAAATGGTTAAATCGTTCGTGTCGCAATACTTGGCGCAATATTGGCCGCGCGCTTAGCTGGGCCGATTACTGCAAGTAAGCTCATCACAAATACGCCTAACGCGGTGATTGCTACATACTCATACGATAGCGCTGGTACCGAGTATTGGGTCATTAATTGTTGGCCTAATACGACTGCACCACACACACCTAACACTAAGCCAGCCAAACAAATAATGCTATTTTCAACAACAAAAAACTTAACAATTGCGGATTTCCGCGCGCCCAGGGCACGTCGTATACCAATTTGCTTTGTGCGCTTGTTAATATTAAACAAGGTTAAACCAAAGATACCTAGCGCGGTCACTAATACCAGTACACTGATTAGAATCACCAACATACGCATCATTAATAAATCTTCCGCTACATAATTCGCTTTTTTCTTATCTAACCCTTTTAAGTCTTGAATAACGCGTTTGCCGTAGCTTTGATGCATAACGCTTTCAATTTGCTTCATGACTTCAGCACGTTGACCCGGTTCAGTGCGTACCAAAAATTGCTGTAACTTATGAGGGTATAGCAATGGCAAAATTACTGATTTATCTTTGCGTTCTTCTAGCTTTAACCATGGGCCTTTCATCATGCCGATAATGCCAACCACTTTTAGCGGTTGGTCGCCCATATAAATGATTTTACCTAGCCCGTCGCCATCGGGGAAAAGCTCATCCATCAATGCTTTTGTCGCTAATGCTACATTCGGGTGTTTGCTAAAATCTCGATTTATAACGACTTCGTCTTGGGTAAAATTGCGCCCTGCGATAAGCTCTACACCCAATGTATCTAACCCATGCTCATCGGTCTCGAAATAACTGGCGGTATCTGTTTTCGCTTTATCAGGCGCAGGCTTTAAACGAAATGTCGTTGAAGAACCGCCACCAGTTAAAGGTACGGCGTTAATATGTACGGCATTTACAACACCTGGCATTTGACGCAACGTCGCTTCATCAAGTTCAACCTGCTGGATTAAATCCACATCGGTACCAAACATCATCACATTAAATTTAAACATATTGTCTTCTTGGTAGCCGGTGGGTTGATTTAAATATTCGATACGGTCGTTAATAATAAACGCGGCATTACTGACGATTGCAGTGGTAATTGCAATTTGAATAAGCAATAACACGGCTCCCACTTTGGAGCGTAATAGCGCATTAAAAATAGGCTTAATTTCTAACATAATACAGTCCTTATTGGGTTTTCAAATACG
This sequence comes from Pseudoalteromonas sp. XMcav1-K, assembly GCF_044005875.1. Lineage (NCBI taxonomy): Bacteria > Pseudomonadati > Pseudomonadota > Gammaproteobacteria > Alteromonadales > Pseudoalteromonadaceae > Pseudoalteromonas > Pseudoalteromonas sp. XMcav1-K. The sequence continues at coordinate 29,987 of NZ_JBIPJE010000041.1, forward strand.
TAGATGGATTAGTTTTGCACACCAGCCACGCGGGATATAATGCCGCTATTATGCACGCAGCAATCGCGATAACCGGCGCGGTTAGCAACATAATAAGGTCCATATTGGCAAGGCTGTCGTAATAACTATAACTTTGGCGAATTCCCAAAAGGCCAAGTTGTGCAATTAAAATCCCTACTACGCCGCCAAATAAACCAAGCATCGCCACCTCAACAATATGCTGATAAAACACCTGACGTTTGCTTGCTCCTAGCGCGCGCCTAACACCAACTTCAGGTGCACGACGTAAAAACTTAGCGAGCAGTAGCCCTAAAATATTGGCAATACACACCGCCAAAAACATAAAGCTCAGTGCGACCATTATTTTGTTGTCTTCGTTCACAACTTCCCAGTAAGCAATCCACTCATTTACATCTCTTAGTTTGTACTGGGCATCTTTACGGTTAAAGCGCCCTTGAGTTTGCTGCTGTGCAATATAGTTTGCCAAATATTCACTGTACGCTTGCTTTTCAGCAGCGTTATTAAGCTGCACCCAAAACTGTAACCATACCTTTTCTGAATTTAATTTATCTGAGAACGTTTTTACAACTTCGTACTTCCAACCATTGGTATTACCCCAGGTATTAATTTCATTCGCTTTGATTAACGAAAACGGAATAAAGATTTGTTCGGGGTCGTTAAATGAACCATTATTTAAATCATAATATTTAACGTGTAACTGCCAATCTTTAATCACACCGACAACGCGCATACTGAGATCATCAAGATAAAGTGTTTGGCCGACACTGTTGTCGCTGCCAAATAGCTTTTTACTCAAGCTTTGAGATATCACCACCACAGGTGCAGCACTTTCTTCTTGCTCAATACTCCATACACCGCCATGAATAAACGATAAATTAAACATTTCAAATGCATCACGCGAAAAAACGCGGGTAGTTTCAAAAAACGGTTTAACCTTATCTGAGTTTAAGTGTACCGAAAACCCCGTTTTCATCATGGCTGCGCGTTTGTACGGTAAATCTGCATTGAGCAGATTAGTTGTATCTTTATAGGTCAACTGATAAGGCAAATCATCTGATGAGAACCATGTTTCAACCTCATCCATAGTTTGCAATTGAACAGCAAACAACTTTTTACTTTTATTTGGAATTGGGTCCATCGACATCATGTGATACACAGATAGACTCGTCATAGTGACACCTATGCCAATAGCAATTGCCAGCACCATTAAAAAGCTGACAAGCGGCGTTCGCTTAAAGCTCCGCCAGCTTAAATCAATATAATGACTCAACATGGTTATGCTCCTACAGCCACATTAGGGTTACCTTGATACAAGGTAAAATCGGCAAGCTGACCGTCAACAACTTGAATATTGCGTGGTGCTCGACGTGCAAGCTCTGCATCATGAGTAACCATAATAATGGTTGCGCCATCACGATTAATTTGCTCAAGTAATTCCATTACTTGGCGTGCCATTAAACTGTCTAAGTTACCTGTTGGTTCATCAGCAAGTAAAAAACGAGGCTCACCGGCAAGGGCACGCGCGATTGCGACCCGCTGTTGTTGTCCACCAGAAAGTTGCTGCGGTAAATGCTTGGCGCGACTTGCAAGCCCCACTTGCTCTAAACATTGTTCAATACGGCGTTTTCGCTCTGCTGCTTTAATACCACGGTAGCGCAACGGCACTTCGATGTTTTCATATAAATTAAGGTCTGGAATTAAATTAAATCCTTGGAAAATAAACCCAATTTTTTGATTGCGCAGATCTGCACGTTGATTGTCATTTAACTTACCGACATCAATACCATCTAACAAATACTCGCCGCTGGTAAATGGCTCTAGCATGCCGGCGATATTTAAAAAAGTCGTTTTGCCTGAACCCGATGGCCCTGTAACGGCAATAAATTCCCCTTCTTCAACACTTAAATTAAAATCACGAAGTGCATGAGTTTGTACCATTTCTGTTTGATACACCTTGCTTATATTATTCATTTTTAACATTTTTTTGCCTTCTTTCCTGTTGATTAGCGTAGCAATAGCGCATCCGCGTTTTTGAATGTGTCGTAGTTTGAGATAATTATTTCGTCGCCAACGTCTAACCCAGCTAACACCTCTACATGATTAATACTGGTAACGCCCGTGGTAATTTCGATTTTTTGTGCAAGGTCGCCGTTAATCTTATATGCAACATAGCCCCCTGCATTTAAAAACCCACCGCGTCTTACCATTAAAATATCACTTCGGTTTTCAAGTAAAATGCGCCCTGACAATCGCTGATTTTGACGAATATTACTGATATCGCTGGTTTCAAAACGCACTCGAGTGGTCACTTCACGGTTATTCACTTCTGGCGAAATTGCCGAGAGTTGCCCTGTGATTTGCTCTGAACCAATTTTTAATTCAACCGTCATGCCTATGCCTAAGTCATTCGCGTAGCTTTCTGGCACTTGCAGCTCAGCTTCAAAGGCCGATAAATCGACCAGCGTTAACAAGGCTTGATTTTTTACCACCATCGCCTTTGGCTGTACCAATAAATTACCAACAATGCCCGATACACTTGCTTTTATTGCTAAATTTCCCACTTTACGCTGCAACTCATCAACCACCAGCTGCTGCCTTGCTACTTGGCTTTTTGATGATTGAAGTTCGAATGACAAGGTATCTTTTGCCAACTCAACTTCTTGTTGTGCATGCTTATAAGTAAGCTTGGCTTTTGCTAAATCATCAACCGCTTTTTCTAAATCGATTTGGCTGATCAAACGCTTTTCAATTGAAAGTTGAGCACGGCGATTTTCGCGCTCTGCTGCATTCAGCTCTACTTGGGCTAAATCAAGTGTTTTAGTAAGTGCTAAGGCGTGACGTCTGGCCGCCAGTTCACTTCGTGCAAGTTCGCCTTTGAGCCTAGCCAATTCTGACTCTTGTTGTTTTAAGCTATTGTTAAGTTCCGGGCTTTCAACCTCAGCAATCACTTGGCCTTTTTCAACTGTGTCGCCTGCTTTTACATTCAATGAGACAAAGCCTTGTTCAGGGCTATACGCTTTTGGTGCATTCGCCGCTACAATTTTACCGGTTGCAGCAACATCACGAACAAGGTTACCAAGCTCTACTTTTGCTAACTGCAGCTGCGCTTTATTTATCGACATACTGGCGTTATCGCTGTTAAACATGGCAAACCCCGTCCATGTAACAACAGATAGCATTAACGTAATCGCTAAAGCCGGTTTTAATCGTTTTGGCTTTTGTTTGATTACTTGATCTTGGCCACTGGTATCTTTAATCATATTTTTCCCTAAAATCGTGTGTGTTGTTCAAATACGCTGATAAACAATGAAGCCAATAACATAAACGCTGGCACAATAAAGAAAGCGGACATTACTACCATTGTTCTATTCCTAAACGATAAACTGATTAACTTAATACCAGTTGCATGCCAAATTTTAATTTACAACAATTTCAGTAAGTTAACTTTTAATATGCAAAAATCAGATTGTCCGCGGACAGAAAAAGTGTCCGCTGCGGACACTTTTAAAGTGTCATCAATTAACCGAATAAAAACTAATAGTTAGATGGAACAGAAGGAAACAAGCAAAAACAAAAAATAAGAAAGAGAAAAAAGACGTATTCGACGCACAACAATCAAAACAAGTGTATTGCGTTGCTATGTATTAAGTAAATACAAGGTGTAACGATTTAACAATGACGGTTAAGTAAAGGGGAAAAATAAGAAAATATAACTAACAATCAATGAGAAAGTAAAAACTTAAAAGAAAAACACTGGGAAGTAAATGTAGTTTGTAGTGTAAATTTGCATAAAGCTACCTGGTTACTTCAATAAATAAGCGATGTTATTAAAGTAAAACTTAGCATAAAAGTGAAGTCTAAATTTGCATAAAATTACGCTTTTTGGTGATCTTTCCACAGTCCCTTTAGTGTCATTTCCAGATAGTGCCATTTCCAAACGTACTTATTTAATTTTGTTAATCCAAGGATTATGAGTGCCTTGTAACTTATAAATAGCGTAATTCCTCCAAAGCTCTTCACTATCTACAGGATATTGTATATGCCACCGTAACATAAGATTTTCCATTCCCCTTAATGGCAATCCATATTCTGAGTTCATATAAAGCATTGAGCGTGCTAATCAACCTTTAACCGAATCTTGAGGCTCAACAAAAATCTTTTCCTTGCTTACTCCATATATACGCTCAAAGTCCGGACAACCTTTGTCAGCATATCTATTTTCGGAAATTTCATCAGGGATATCATTATACGGATAATTGCTTCTAGAGGAATTTACCCCCCCCATGAGTAGGCCATAAATTGTGTAGGTCTGCTTCTGCGCGTTTATAGGAGAGAGTCTCGCAAGTGTCTCTATTATCACAGTCATGATAATCCGCGATCCAATCAGCGGAATATACGTGCTCTAGGGTCATCTTTTTTGACTTGCCCTTGTAATTTACATAATTCCCTTTAATGTCATAAGGAATAGAGCAATATAACCCTTCACCACCAAAGATATATAGTTTATCCCAAAACCAATGATCTCTAGCTGTATCGTAATCTGGAATCACCATTTGTTCAGCATTTACCGAGAATGTTAAAACACATAATGGAATAATTAGGGTCTTCACTTTTAAAACATCCTTATTATTTTTATAAGTTGATTATTTAAACAAATTCTAACTTTTATAGATTAATATTATTAGCTATAAGTGTCTCTAACTTATTTTGTATAATCGATGTATGCTCATAAACCTGCTTCAGTTTAGTGCCAATAGCGGCCCTTTATTAACTAATTAGTTATAAGCTCTATCGCATATTCCAATGCTGAATCTCTACTTTTTTCAATATCCAGAAGATTCGGAAACTCGAAGCTTTCTTCTACAGGTATTCCTGTAAACTCATAGTTGTTTCCCCTTTCATCCATGTATTTTTCATTGGATATTGTAATCCCCCAGCCGTTGGGTAGAGCCTTTGTTAACGCATCACTCAATGCACCACGACTATTTTCACCAATAATTGTCACATGGTTTCTTGCTTTTAGTGCCATTAAAAAGAATTCGGCTGCGCTAGGAGTTTGTTCACTTGAAATCACAACAATTTTTCCAACAAAAGGTTTGTCTATTTCAGGAAAAACGAATATATCTTTCTTATCACTCATACCAGTCGACAATTTGAAACTTTTACTACCGACTCGGACTTGTTGATCAATTAGATATGCCATAATTTTTAAAGCTACCAAATCACTACCACCAGAACTATCTCTAAGATCTATAATCAGACCTTTGGAATTAACAAAATGTGGGGTTACTTTTTCCATTACCTTCTTAGTGCCATGCTCATCAAAACTGTCAATTCTAAAGTACGTACCTCCACCTTTTAGTTTTGCGAACAAAAAATTATCCGCTAGCTTTTGAGTTGGACTATCAACTGCAAAGTATGACTCAATGTTTTTGAGCCAACGTTTATATACATATTGGTAAACTTGAGATATTTCTGTAAATTCAGTATTGCCAGCTAGAAAGTCTCGCAACCTTTTTTCAGACTTCGATTCTCTTGGCGTGTAGTAGGCAACTCTTTCTAAAAATTGATTAAAAAGTATCGCATGACCATCCCTGATAGTCTTTAGAAAATCATCAATAACTGATTGTAATTGCTCTGGAGTGGTTTCCGAATTTACTCTTTTAAGCCAATGTGATTTCAAGAGTTTCCAATCTATGTCTTTATAGTCAGAGAATGCATAATGATAAGAAAAATTACTAAGCAATATATCCAAAGTGTGATAAGCATTAAAAACATAGCCATCACTTTGAAATGTTTTTTGTTCTTTAGAAATACAAGCTTTGGGTATAGTTTCTAGTTTAGTAACTATTAATGGAAACAGTTTATCAAAGTCTAATAGGCCCTTTTTTTTATCAATGGATATCCCATCTCTTCTAGCTTCTTCCGTTAAAAAATGATTTCGTAGGCAATAATCATTTGTAATGTCATAGATAATCGGTGTGTTGGAATCACTCAAATCAAACACATATCCATATCCCTTTGACTTCCATATGTCTTTCGATAAAGAACAAAAACTAATTGTAATGGTGCTAATTAAAAATACAGCTTTAAATATTCGTCCTGTGAATTTAATCATTCAACTTCCTGTAAGTAGAGATAAGGGCTAACACGTATAACAGAAAGCCTTTTGACACACAATGCGGTGAATCTTAACGTCCGTTATTCGCTCATTACTGCCGGATACATAATGAAATTCAGAGGGTTACTTCCGCTTTGTGCCAAACTCGGCCGTTGGTAACGCTTGCCGTAAACGGCATAAAATAGCAGGCTAAAATTAGCGACGAAGGAGCATAAGCCTGCAGTTTTATGTCCTTTAGTTTAACGGCCTTGTTAGCTACCTATTGCACTAACTGTTGCACTATAAGTTTGGAAACATGCCCATGATAAAAGAGAAATAGCTACAAGCATTGTTAGTATGTAACCTAAAAACTCTGTGATAAATAATTTAATCGAATAATATTTATGTTCAATTCCTTCACTACTAGATACGTAATAGTCAATTTGGTCATGAACTAAATTTCTGTTCAAAATTTGGGAGTATTTACTACTATTGCATTCATAAAGCTCCTGTTTACTTGCTAAGTCATCTTCTTTATCAATCAAATGTTTAAATGATAAACGAAGTTCGTTAATTTCCATTGCCTGCCTTCTAAATTTATCAGCCTTTAAAGAGAAATTACTTTTCTGAACAACAACAGCAATAACCATTGCAAATATTGATATAGAAGTGATAGAAAAACCTAGGAAGCGATTATATTCAACGATAAAACTATTGTTTGCGTACAACTGAGTTAAAAGAGAAATTACAATAAGGCTGAAAGCTAATATAGTGAGCGACCATAGTGATAAAGTATTATGCCTTTCAAGTCTTCTATTTGCTTGAAAGCAACTCTCTTTCGTTATCCCTGATCTTCTATATAAATTTTCCAGTTGTGATTTCACAAATAACTCCTATATATCCTTGTGATACAAATCTTGGTATGGGTAGCTAACGCCCCAAGCAGGGGCAATTTTTAAGCTGGCTAAAATTAGGAGCGAAGCGACGGGTGCCAGCTTAAAATTGTCCCGTTGACTTGGCTTGTTAGATTTTGTTTGCTTCATAATCGGAAATCAACTCTTCTATCGGTTTACGCTGAAGAAGTCGTTGTTGCCAACTGAAATAAGTTGTTTCTGTAATAAGGGCATCAAAATTTTTAGGAGCGCTTACAATCTTTAATGTTCTGAAACCTTTACTTTTGTGTTTACTTGGAATGTTATTTTTTAAACAATGAATCAAGTGATGAAATTCATCTTTACTGTACACATAACTGTAAACTCCCATTGGTGGTACAGTGATTTTACGGTGAAACCCAATTTCAAAGTAACCAGTATCATGACTACGTACAGAGATACCTTGTAAAAAGTTCCCTTTATAAACATTCCACTCTTTATCTGACGTGCAATACTTTCTTTTTACATTTATTTGCCAGCAAACGAAAAAGATAATACCGAATATAAATAAGTTAACCATGCACCTAGGCTCGAATAAAAATCTAACATGTTTATAGCGAGCTAATCGCGCGTTTTTCTACCAAAGCGTCGCTCGTTTTTCTGAATGACTCATTTGTAGCAAACTTCTTAACTAATTGCCATTACTACTAAAATACAGTAGTTCTAGCTTTTGTTTTAGGACAAAAACGAGCGATTGGGTCGTTTTCCTGACTATGCAAGCAATATACTTTGACAAAATAGAAAAGCAATGTTGAATGACCGTTGTTCGCTCATTGCTGTCGGATACATAATTAAATTCAGAGGGTTACTTCCGCTTTGTGCCAGAAGCGGACAGACATAACGCCGCCATCAACTGCGTAGCGAACTGTCACTTTTTGTGCGTTTTGTGCACAAAAAGTGATAGTTTGCGGAGTCAGATTGCACGGCCTTGTTATGACTTAATTTGCGCTGAGTTGACTAAATATTCACGCAGGCCACGTATCATCGAATTAACTATATTCCAGTGCCCCAACAAATCAAAGTCTCTTGAGTGTTCAATCGGCAACATAGAAAGAGACCACTTTCTAAGAGCTCCGGTGCCATGAGCTTCTGGTGTCCGATACTGATTATCAAGTTGCTCTATATATGTAAATAGAACATCTAAAAAATTTGCGGGGTAGAAAGTACCTTCTTCCACTTGCTGTTTGGATAAACCATATATTTCTGATTGCTGCAGAGTATGCACTAGAGCTTCTTGCACTTCGATTGGAAAATCAGTCCACTCACTAGCTATTTTTTTAAAATTCTTTTTTCTACTTTTCGCTTTGCAATATTTTTGATAATTTTCAAAGTCCTTGATGAGAACAAGGATTCCCATATATTTATCCCAAAATGCTCTAGATCTAAATGTAAATGAGTTCAGGGCATCTAAGATATCTACTTTTCCTTGAAATTTATTGTAGTCATCAAGAACACTACCACCTTCAAGCTTTCCAGGTGCGAAATTTTGGTTCCAGCCCCCCCCAGATTTAGTTACATCCTTTGCCATAAATAAGTAGGTCATTTCTAAATCTATCAGAGCACTAAACACTCTACCTCTTTCACTAGTATTTTCGAGCTTCTTATAAACAGTGCAAAAATAATCTTTTTCTAACCCAGAACCAGCATTACTCTTTTTCCAGTAGGTATTTAATTTTAGATTTAGCTTCTTTGCGTCTTGTTTTGAGTTAATCTGAAATGTTTCCATACAATCTCTCGAAAGTCATAACAGTGTATTAGCGTGCATTTCGGGTTAAACCGAGAGTGAAAATGTAAAAAACACAAATGCATGCTAACTTTTTATTAATAAAGTCATAAAGTTAACAGGTAAATTTTTTAATGTCTAAGTGAAATTCATCTGTAGAAAACGAGCATTGAGATATTCGAGCCTTAGATGGCACGATATGTAAAATTTAAATTTTAATACAATCAGATACTTATTATTTGTACCTACTTATTCGAGCCAAAATAGAGATTACATAACGCGCCATTTTTATATGTTTTCAGATAAATTTACTTATCACTGTTTTTATGGACGGTTTTAAAGCATGATTCTTTGAACCTAATCAATGACCGTTATTCGCTCATTGCTGTCGGATACATAATGAAATTCAGAGGGTTACTTCCACTTTGTGCCACAAGCTGTCATTCGTAACGCCTTGCACAGCCGCCGGCAAAATTGGCGCTTGTTTTGCCGCGTTTATGGCAAAAAAAGTGACACTTTTGACGGTCGGTTGCTACCACTTGTTAGGCTTTTCTACATTATCTTCGCTGAACATGTTCTACATCATTAGAGCTAAAATCTTTAAGGATAAGTTCAACTACTTCATCACCGTGAGATATGACTTCTTCACTGTATGACTCAACATAATATGTTGCTACTATTCCCATAATTTCTACAAGCTCTTGTTCAGAAGTACCCTCATTGACATATAGATATTTATTTTCCAGTGCAATTTTTTGCGTGTAAGGGCCGCCTTCTTCTTTGTCAATGGTATCCAATGACCTTGGTAAGAACCATCTCATTTCTTCAGTTGATACCTCTCCATTCTGATCTAATAAACAGATATCAGCTCCTGATGGAATAGAAAGCTTCCCAGCCTGATTTAAAGCTTCAAGTCTTTCTTCCTGTTCGGGGCTATTTGGCTTGATTAATAGCTCAGCCGTAAGCGGAGTCTCCTCACTACTTGAAACACTTCTGGCAACAATATTTAAGTGAATATCCTTTATTCGGTTTTCCCAATCCTGTTCAATCGGCTTTCTCAATATCTTTAGCCCAATACCATAATGCTCAGCAAAATCTTTGGCACCACTTTGATAGCCAGTCTTCGTCACCATCAAGCCATTTGAATTTCCTATATCATGTAGTACAGCGAAAAAGTTCCTTACTTTCTCTAGAGTCAAAGATGAGGCATAATTTTTACACTCTATGAGCACTTTATGTTCCACGCCGGCTTGCTTAAATTTCCACAAAACATCAATTTGATGCTCTACGCCGGATTTACCTTTTAATGAAACATTATGCTCGACATCAATATTATTAACGCCTTCTTTTGCAAGTATGGCCTGATATATTGACTGGGTTAATTGTTCGTACTGAATTGATTGTGAATATAGTTCAGCGTCCATGTTACTCCCTTTTTCGGTCTATGATTTATGTGAGCCTAACGCCCGCATTTGCGGCTGTTTTGTAGCGCAGCGGAAAAACAGTTCGACAACATGCGCTTGTTAGGTGTTTTCCAGCACATACTCTGCGGCATTAATATTGTCCAATGTGTTCTCAACGAGCTTCTTATATAAATCAAAATGTATGGAAGCATACTCTAGTTTATGAATTTCATTTATATAAAAATATTGTTCAAGATTACCTTTGTAAAGCGTAAGCCTCTCCTGGGCTCTGTCTTTCTCAGAACTTGCCACCTCAATCAACTCATCAATAGACAAAGGGAGATTGATAAATATTCGCCCATCATAACGCCATGCATTTTTTGTAGTCTCATACTCCCACATTGTTAAATACCCTGAATCTCTGTAGATTTTGGATATTTGCTGGTCATGCACGGGATTCTCAATCACATATTGTGTAATTTGTTCAAGAGTTTGAATGTCTTTTTTAGTCAGCTTTCTAACTTTTGAAAGAATCTCATTAGTTATATATGACTGTTTCTCAATCGGGTTTTCACTGTTCGCAAAATTGATCTCTTCATCCGTTGCCTTTCTCGCCTTCCCTAGAACCTCTTGGGTACTTTGAGATTCGAGAATTTCCTGAGGCGTACAAAAAGAAGCATTATCTACTAACTCAATACCAGCATATTCGTATGCTTGTGCTACTAGCCTAGAGCAAAACTGCCTATTCTCATTTTCCTTTTTACTTGCTTTCAGTTTTGCATTGACTGCACTTCTTACAGAGTATTTTGTACCTATCTTTGACCTCGCGAAAACACAAGCTTGGTTTATTGTTTCTTGATTACATTTTACCCTTATAACAGTCACGTTTTCAGATGCATCAAACAGAAGCCTTTGCAGATTACCTGAATGAACACCGTCAGAATCAGAATGTATATAGCTACCAGAGCCTACATAAAGAATTGCATGTGAGAAATTACTTCCAGTCGATTTTCTTACAACTTTGCTAGTTGCTGAATTTTCATTTGTAAGAAGAATATCGCCCTTCTCTAGTTCGCTAATAGGAATTATGTACAACGGCTCGCTCCATACTTGATAAAACACCTAACGCCTCAATATGGGGCGTAAAAAGCTTGGCTAAAATTAGCGAAGAATGAGCGCCAGCCAAGCTTTAGACGTCCCACACATAATTGACTTGTTAGGTATCGCTAGCAAAAATTTCTGTTCTTATTTTTTGCCACTCTTCCCACACATTTTCTGAGTCAATATCCGCATAGCCTCAATTTTCCGCAGTTGCTACTGCAACACCCTCAGGAACTAGAACGTATGAAGAAGAATCTTTTATCTTTAGAACCTCCGCTTCTGTCAACTCTGCTTCTTTTAACTCTTCTGCACGAATGAGGAGAGCAACTAAAGGCGGGATGTAATCTTTAATTTCTTTCATTAAATGCTTCCATATTACAGTTGTCCCTTTAGATTCCTAACAATTTAATAGTGCGCAAATCGCGCATATTTCTACCACGCAACGGCTCATTTTTCTGATTACTACTTTCTATCAAATTAGCTAACTTTTTGCTAGCTAAGAAAATTTTTTAAGCTGGCAAAGTGCTCTGAGGACAAAAATGCGCAAATTGCTCATTTTCCTGAATAGAGGGGAACGTTGTAAAACTTGGATATAATAACAGTATCAAAAGAAAATATTTAATGTCCGTAATTCGCTCATTACTGTCGGATACATAATTAAATTCAGAGGGTTACTTCCGCTTTGTGCCATTAGCTGACAGTAGTAACGCTTTGCTCACCGGTAAATTTCGAGCACAACGAATAAATTATGCGCGTGCAGTAATGTGTTATATTTTACTCGTTGTCTAAGGTTGACCAACGGTCTCTGCCATTTCTAATGCTCTGTTATTAGATAGTGCTCCCCTAGGCAAGCCCAGTCCAACAAACGTATTATCATCTTGAAAGACTAGCTTTCTTTGCAATAAAGTTGAAATGGCTTTTCTTACTTGCGACGATGTATATCTCCCTTCGAATGTATCTATTAGATAATTCAATCCTCGAATTTTTGTTTCTAACTCTTTATAAATATTTGAAGCTATAGCGTCTAGACTAAACTTCCGCACAGATTCATTTCGTGTATCCAAAAACTCAAAACATCCGTTTTCATTTATTTCATAGATAAGAAAGCTATTATTTTTTCCGTAAAATTTTGAGTTCCATTGTTGCATAAGACTAATGATTAATTGATAACTCTCTCGGAGTTTAGGCGTGACATCATATTGTTGCTCAAAATAGTAACAGTAATCTGAAATGGAAAATTTAGTTGAGTCTATAAAGCCCTTAGAGAATATTAAATTGTAGAATCTATGCGGAACTTCCGACTTTGATACACCACAAACTAATCCCTTTTGAAGAGGAGCAAACCTAGTAGTAAGAACTTCGACTACAGTAGCGGGAGGTTGTAAATGGAATAAGCTTGGGATTTGATCAATCATTGTCTCGTAAGACTCCTCATCGTCAAATGGGAAACCGAACAAGAAATTGTAGTGTACAATTATTCCGGATTGAAGGCCTAGCTTCATGGTGAATATGTTCTGAGCAGCAGTGACTCCTTTCTTCATTCTTTTTAATATTTTCGTGGAGAAAGTCTCAATTCCCGGTTGTATTTCTGCAAAACCTGCCTTTTTTAGCTTATCCATTTTTTCAGAATTAATGTTGGATTTTAGCTCGCAGGTAAAATTAATACCTTTCTTGCCTGATAACTCTGGCAGCAAATCATCGTAGTATTGATGGGGTAAAATATAATCAATAAATCTAACTGTTGATATTGAGTGTTTATCAGTATTCGAAGCAACCTCAAAAAGAACCTTGTTTCGCGACTTGTATGTATAAGTAAGATCTTCCTTATCAATACCACAAAATACACAATGACTCTTTACACCCCACCAGCACCCCCTCGATGTTTCATAAGGAACAACTCGCCAATCAACTTTAATCTTTTCTTCAGAATCTAACTTTAACAATATATCTTCATAATCATCGAAGTCCGGAGCAGGTGAGTTTTCAATTGGATAATCATCTACATGTTGAGGTTCTCTACAAGAAACATCCAAATGTCTCACAATGCTTCTTTTTTTATTATGGGCATACTTTGCCAATCGAACAATCTCATTTTCACCTGGTCCAGTTACTACACTATCAACAAAGTTAAATGCATCTAATATGTTCTTACCAATCGGACCTTTTAATGCGTAACCTCCAAATGCTATGGAAATACTTGGGTTTATTTCATTAATTAGCTTAGATAAAGCTAAAGACGGAATTGTTTGATCAAATAAGCAGCTAAATGCAACAAGATCTGGATTAAACTCCAATATACTTTCAGCGCATTCCATTAAGTACTTAGGTATGATTTTATTTCTGATTTGTAAGATGTAATTAAAAACATCTTGCTTACATGCAAACCTTTCATCATTGACCCAATCATTATTATGGCTCCACAATGAATTAACTATATCTTCTAAAATTTCTTCTTGGTGACTAGTGAAGCTATTATCTAAAACACCAGAAAATATAAAGTCATTTAGGGCAAATACGTCAGCAACTCTCGTATAAGATTCAAATTTTAGATACTTTAAAAGCTTAAGATTACAGTACTCAACTTTTACATTGATTCTCTCGCGTTTTAATGATGCTGACAATATAGATGGTCCAAGAGCAGGCTCTTGGACCATGGCCCACGGCATAACTACAACACTAACTCTTTCATTCATAGTTAGATCACAAGCGTTCAAGCCCAGAATAATCTAGCACCCTAGGTCCTGCTGTACGATCTACGTTCTTAGCTAAAATAACCCCTATTGCTACTGCAATTATAACGCTGGCTGTACCTATACCAGCATATGGTCCGTAAGGGTCAATTTGAATCGGCGGGTCATTAGGGTTTTGCCTCGGAAATGGAATTCTAGGACCGTCATCAGGTCCTAAAATAATCCCCGGCTCAAAACTAAGACTTCTTCCGTCTAAATGCTCTTTAGTAAGTCGTAGCGTTTCCTCATCAAACATGGACTTAACATCAATATCGCTTAAAAATTGAATTGATTCCTCACTCAATTCAACACCTAACTTCTGTGAAAGTGGAGCAGGTGCACTGACTAGTTGGGAGACATACTTCCCATCGTTAACAACTTTAGAGAAATATTGTGACAACTCATCTACAACACTAGGACTTTCTGTTGTTATCGCATTTTTAAGAACGGACGATACTCTCTCACTTACATCCTGAGATATTTCAATTTTCTCCTTGTTAAGCACTTCTCTTGCTTCTTTTGATGCCTCTTCCAGGCTTATATCTCTTAGTAAAATCTCTCTAAGAGTTAAGGCTGAATTTATATCTATACCCCTTTGCATGTAGAGTTCCTCTATTGATTTGCGTTGAAAATTCTTTGCCCTTTAAAAATAAAACAGCTTATTAGTGTGAATTCCCGACAAGTCCAAATCAATTCCGTGAACCATGTATCCGCATACACTAATTTTATTTGTTATATTTAGTAAACTAGCAGCATCAAATGTTAAAAACAATGCTTCTGAAATTGGAGAAAGATAGAATTGAGATAACCGAGAATTACTTTGGCTCGCTATATAAAAAATTGCCTATGTAACTCACTAATATTTATATAGTTTAATTTTCAATTTCGTAGTAAACGAGAATGTTCTAGACTTACACTGCTAGCAATCTTCTTCAACTTTATGAAAATACGCTTGTGATTAAGTTTATATACAGTTTTGAAAAATAACTTTGTAGTTGTTAATGATTTGAAAAAATCAATTTAACGTCCGTAGTTGGCTCATTACTAGCTCTCAGGTATTGTATTGATTCTAGTTTAGTGCACTCTTTTCAACCCATTATTTTAAAGTACTCTTCTTTCCATTCTTCAAAACCAGAACGTGATAGCTGGCTAAAGTTTGGATCAATAAACTGTCTCTTCAAGTCACTGAATAAGTCATAATGTGGGGCTAAATTAATATCAATACAATATGTCTGTAAAAAAGGCCTTCTATCTACAATATCACTACTTAGCTCTTCCTCGCACAGAGTGTTGTATTGCTCCGAAGTAAGATCAATTAATGTACCATCAACTTCCAGCCAACAATGCCCAATCATTTCATTCTCATCCCTTCCAGATATATAACCTACAACTAATTCAATAGACGTATATTTTGTATTTTTAAATATGTGTAAAGCCATAAGATAGCAGCTGTTATAACAATCCATGACAGGGAAATCTTCTGAGATAAACATCAGAGATTTAAAAGGGTCTCTTGCACTGTCCCTTAGCTTTAAATAGAAATCATTGACCAGCTTGTATAGAGTTAATTTCATGTTACACATAGAAAATAGAGTATTAGATAATCATCTATAAATCTGGAGAATATATCAATACATTGGAACAAAAAACCCCATTAAATTCTGGGGCTTTTGAATTGTTCTCTGCCTTTTCGGCAGTAGTATGTCACACGATGTGGTTGTTAACTTCCTGGCCTAATTTCAGCTACCTATGCGGCAGGTCACAGTAATTTCCTGAAACGGATGCTTTGTTTGCTATTTCCAGCTGCCTATGCGGCAGGTCACTATTAAAATTAGCTTAAAACTTCATAAGTTCCATACGATTGTCCTAACTTTTAACGAATAACCTTTGTTTTATCGCCAGTTCGTAACTAATTGATATACAAAACTACTAAAGCAATTGAGATTTAATAGGTTAACAACGGTACACTGCCTTTGTATTCTTTGTTTGTTGCAAAGCCATAACTGTTATACATGTTTTGTATTGAGTCTGCTTGCTCTAACCTTAGATGCAGTACAAAGTCGTTTTGATTACTTTTGCTGGCAATGGGAATTTTATGAAATGTGCTAATCTCTGTATCGCTCGGCACGTACTGTGGAATGTACTCCTCACCGCGTGCTTCGGCTCTGCGTTTCGCGCGTTCCATTCGACGGCGCTTTTCGCCTATAAATAACTTTCCTAAGCTTTGGTCGCGGATAATCTGTACTTCAGGGGTATCCACTGGTACTGGCTTTAAAGCTGACATTTCAAACAGCTTGTCATGGGTCATCATTTCAAAGTAGTTTTGCTGACTTAGGTTTTTAAGTGCGGCTTTATCCTCACTTACAAAAGCTATCTGATTGCCTAGGTGTTTGTCGGTCCATTTGGGGAAGCTTACACCAATGTGGTTGTAGCTTCGTTTGTTCATAAAACCGTGCAATATACCAATGCAGCGGCCTGCCAATAAGGTTACATCACAATTTTCTGGTAGGTAAGTAATGGTGAAATAAACTCGACTCATTCTTTGGTCCTTTGGAATAACCCGCCTTTGATTAGAACTGCTGCGATGTAGTGAATATGAAAGACTTGCTCTTGGTTTTTTAGGCCATTTTGCTCCATTTCTTTTACATATAGCGCCACTTTTTTTAGCAATGAATAAAAATCTAAACTGTTGCTTGGTGCGCGCCTGGCAATCACGTTTTTGTAATCTGCGCCGTATTCGTGAATTCTTAACCGCTTACTTGCGTCTTCATCGTACCAGTCGTCAATCATTTGAATAGCAGCCCCCACCTTTTGAGAATGAAAGCAGGCTGCGTCTTTACCCGCTACTTGGGTGTAAGCGTAGGTTCTTGCTACGTCATCGTTTTCCGCAAATGACTGGCTTGGATAAATCTCTTGCCCAAAGTAGGTGTCGAGCTTGGCGGTTACTTCTAAAAAGCAAAAGCTATATGGGTCTTCTAGCCCTGTTTGGATCACTTCTGTGAGTGTATGCAACGCATCTTCAGCCTCGCGCCATTTGCCATTCCAGTGTAAACGGTTTGCTTTGGTAATACTTATAGGGTCAAACCCTTCGCCAACTATCTCTAAATCTACATTGGGTGATGTTTTGTTTCGCCATAACCACTCACACATGAGAATGTTTTTGGCATAGCGCTTTGCCAACTCCCCAAAGCCGCCATGCAACTTGTAGGTGTTCATAAAACGTGTGAGCCAATAACTTACTTTTGGCTCACCACATACGTTAGGCTCTAGGCTATTTGCTTCGACTCTGAGTGAAAACCGGCAATAGAGTTGCTGTACCGTAGGTGGTACATAGCAAAGCTCTATGGTGTGCGGGTTACCAAAGGCCAAGTCTTGTGGTGCTAGCTCTTTGGGGATTGCTTCATTTTTGTAGGCTTCGGCGAAGCCTGACTTCTGGCCACGAATTTTTTGTCGTTCAATTTGTAGTGGCTCAAAGTCACTTTCGGGCGTTTTATAAAAGAACACCGCCTTACCTGACGAAAGTGAGCGGGTGTATGAGAGCTGGCGCGGAAGTTTCATTAGTCGTACTCAAACTTAGCTTTTTTCATAAGCATAGATGCTTTTTTACAATGCATGGCCCAAAACCCATGATTAAAAAAATGCCGAGCGCCAGATAGCCGAACCGTGACCGCATCTACACATTCAAGCAACCCAATAACAGGTTCAACATAGCAATGTAACTTCGTAATTGAGCCTTGCCTTGACTGTGGTTCTTCAAGGGCTAAGTAACCCAATGCCGCTGGTCGCATAGTGGGCCGCAGCGCTAACTGCTCAGCCAATTCTTCAAAACTGCTCACTTCAACCAATGTGGGATATAACCACGAACCACCTTTAGGCAGCGAGCGGATACGCTCATACAATGCCAGTGGCTTTGCATAAACTTGGCACCAATCAACTTGATCATATAACGATGGCGGATGAAGCGTACCACCCGCATAGCGTGATGGAAATGCTGCTTTTAGTATGTTTTCAGACAAGTCATTAGCAACGGCTTGATTGTTGGTTTGCACCCTAAACACCAAATCAAAACATATATCGCACTTAGGTATTTGCATAATTGCCGAACGCAGCGGCACACGCGTTTGACCGTCTTTTTTGAGCTTGTTGGGCTCTGGCAACTGCTTGTTATTGTGCAGTTGGTACGAGCGAATATACACAGCCACACCAATCACATGTACGCCACTGCCTAACAGATTTTGCAGCTTGCGTTGAAATTGATGCCCCAAACCTTCAAGCGCGGTGATTGACGGTATACCCAGTAGGTAAGGGTTCGGCATTGCCTCGGCGTTATAGACTCGCAAATTCTGACAATGCACGTACTGAATATGCTCCGCCTCAAGCTCGTCCTCTTGGTTATTTTGATTCGATAGCACATAACTAAGTTGCGCTTTTAAGATAGGCATTATTTCTGGGTGATAAGCATAACGCTTTAAGTATTTAAACCCACTCATTTGTCTGTTTAACTCTTGACTTAGAACAAGCTCTAACTGCTTGTATTCTTGCATGGCTAAAAGCTTTACTGGCTCTGGACCTGAATCATTTATCGCTCCACTTTGCGCTAGTTTGATAAGCTTTTCTAACCAGCCATAAAGTGCTGTTCGTAACGCCTTAGTTGCCACAATACGTGCCAAGCGCTTTTGCCTAAGCGTATTAAATGGCTTAGACTTTGACAGCACCAGCAAAGCCTCACTCACTGTTTTGCTATTTAATGCCGCCACATTAAAAAGCCGTTGCTCGTCTTGGCTGTAGTAGTCGTTAACGGTTGTCGCACTGTAAGTTTTGGCGAAATACTTAAGCACGTTCACTCTGCCGCCCAGTGCGCTTGGCAATTCACCCACATTTGCAGGGCGATTGTGCTCAATGATCCCGCGTTTAAGCAAACCGCTGCGCGTTGCCATTTGCAGCGCAGATAAAACGGCATGACTCGCAACGGGCGATACACTCAAATAATCTTGCTCTATTGGAATAAGTAACTGAGGGGTGTAATTACTAATTTGCTCGGGCAATTCTTCACTAGGGAGCTGCGCCGCTATTTGCTCACACACTGCAATCACATCTCTTTTTAATAACCCTAGATCTCTAAACTGTGCTACCCAAAAAACCTCTTGCTTTGCAAGCATCTGTGCCAAACACACATATTCACCACGCCAAACAAAGCCTGTTAAAAACAACTTAGCATGATTAATTCTAGCGCTGTCGTGCGACCAGCCAAATTGCGCTGGGTAACTGGCACTGCTGACTACCCTATGCCCATCATCAACTACTTGCGCCAATAGCCTTTGGTGGCTGACTCGAATATCAGGGTATTTTAAATTATGGGTGTGATACCACTTCACTTCATCGATACAGGTCTTAAGGTGTTGCTCATCACACAACGCGGCTTTGGCGGCACCCACACTCGTTAAGTCTTTGATGTCTTTTCGCTTGTAGGTGAGGTTAATTAAAATCACCAATGCTTGAGGTTCACTCCCTGTAATATCAACATGTTCAGTGTAAGGTGCAAATGCGGCTCGTAGCGCTTGGGTAAGCTCTTTGCTTGAGGTATTTTGAAGTAGTGTGTGCAGTTCCATTGATCACCATGGTGGTACAAATTGTTGTTGGTTATTAGGCATGTTTGGTGCAAAAGACTGTTGTAGTTCAATAACCTGCCTGAGATAAAACACATTATCGCTCGGCTTTAAAAAGGTATTCTTTTTAGGTGGTTGAGCCGCTGCTAAAAAGCCCTCTTCGTATAACCTAAATACTTGCTCGGCACTTGTGCCAATAATGACTGCGGCATCGAGCATAGAGAGTAGTAGATCACCTAAGTTTGGGTGCTTTTTCTTAGGGTTTTGCTCTACTAGCTTGGTTAAAAACGTAATGACGGCTAACTGCACCGTGTTGTAGCCTTGTGAGCCAGCGCTGGCCAATTTGCTGTCTTTAAGCAAGCTACCAAATACATCATTAAATGGTGTGTGGTTAAACGGCCTAAGCTGCTTTACTTTCGCAAGTTCAGCAGTGTTACTTAGTTCATCCTCAAATCCGCTGGGCCAGTTAGAAAAGTAGCTTACAAACAGCTCGCTAAACTCATCGTCATCATAGCTGATAGCTCGCCACTGGCTAAACCAAGCCAGAAGCCCGACAAGTTTTGCAACGGCATTTGTTGCAAGGGCATTTGCCAATTTTAAATCTGCTTGATTTGCCTTTGGCCCTTGCTTGATTGCAGCACCACACTCACACTCTAAAAACGCCTCAGACACTCTATAATCAATTTCAGCATCACATTGCCTACATTCTCTAGTTAATTGTTGATTATGCTTATGACAGGCTTTATAGGCTCTTAAATACCAAAGGTAAGGTATATGCGCATCTTGCTTTAAACATTCAGTGCAAACAGGAATCCCTGACTTTCGAAGCAAATGGCGAGGCACCAATAACCCACCACGAGAAACCGCCGTGAGAGCACCAAACTGTGTATTACTGCGAAGCCAACACAAGTTAAGCTGCTCAGACGCTTCAACCCCTGCTAACTGCGCAACCAACCGCAGCGCTCGAACTCGAAAATTACTCGACTGAGATGCCTTATACACATCAACCGATTGCAACTCGTTTGGAAAAGCTCCCTCAAGCTCATGATCTTGCGCTAACAGCCAATCCCACAAAATATCAGCCATATCAGCAAAACCAAGGTAACCATTGTCTTGTGACAAACGAAGCAAGTAGCTTTCAATGGTTTCATCAGGGTAAGGAGCTGTTTGAGAAAGGAATTGCATTTAAAACCCAAACTAAGGAAAACTTAGTTTAGGTTTAGTTCGTATTTATTACTTCGTCAAATTCATTTGGGTTTAATATGAACGCTTTGCTTTTGGAAAAAATAAACAAGCTTTGATATTTCAAAACTAGAACGAAATCAAAACCATCTCCCCAGTATAAGCTAAGCTTATCTTCGGTAAATTTCAGGGCTTTTTCGTAGCTTAGGCATGGGCTTGAATGATTATGATAAGCTAGCAAACAGTTTGAAGGGTATTGAGTATAATGTGACTTGAGTTTTTTATGCTTCTTCAAAATGGTGTCGTAAACAGATTGGGCAAACTCACGCTCAACACTGTCTCCCATCCAAGGAGCACCGGTCAGCTGATTCCTCGAAGCAACTTCCTTTAATTCTTGCTTCGTTCTCTGCGGTTGTTTCCACTTAAAAAGTGAAGGATCTACCACGTTTGCTTGCGGCAAAGTCAAAGCCTTATCGTGATCTGGATGGATTATTTCAGTTAATTCAACTCCATAATTAGCTCCAGCCATCTCAACGTGAAAATCCGGTTTTTCTCTTTTTGTCACATTGAGCGGTAATTGCACCTTGTTAAAGCAAAAAAGTAGATTCAATGATTCACGAAAAACCCATTGCTCACATTGCTCTGAAGTTCTACCTTTTCCTCGTGGCAAAACTTTTACCTTTAGCTTCTCAAGTATCTCTTGCAACTCAATTTGAGTGTTAGCTGTGAAGTTCATAACGATAAATCTGACTCACCAGAGTTATCTTTCGCTATTTGAATAATTTGATTTCTCGCATCTTCACTCATATTACTCCACCCACGTATTAGTTCGGCTAGTTTATCTTCTTCACAATAAAAATAAGCCACAGGCACGCCCAACTCATCTGCAATACGTTTCATCGTAGTAAAGTCTGGTGCATGCTTACCTTTTTCGTACTGGTTCATTCTTGCGCTGGCCGTGTTGGGCTCCATACCTAAAGCGATGCCTAATTGCTGTTGCGTGTAACCAGCAGCTTTGCGGGCTTCTTTTAGGCGTAAGGGCGTTGGTGATTCCATGAGTACCTTAGCTACTAACTTCAATAGCTAAGATTCTCTTAGTATAGCGTCCACTTTGGTACTAAGGAATACTTAGTTAAGTAAGATGTATTTTTTTAAGTATATTTTTAAGCCAACTGTAATAAAGAGCACAAGGAATGAAGAATTGCTCATTTTTGCACACAACAAACTAGGTAAACTAGTCTCTATTAATGACGTTCCGAATGGCAAGTTATGTCAATGCACATGTCCTGGCTGTGATGATGAACTCGTAGCAAGAAATAGAGGAAAGATAAAAGCCCACTCCTTTGCGCACACCTCAAAGCCTGAGGAAAGCTCTTGCTTAATGACGGCTCTACATAGATTCGCTCAAGAATATTTAGCCGCTCAAGAGCAAATATTACTTCCTTCAGTTAAATATAAGCACATGGGGAAAACCAAAGTACGGCCCCCAAAACTCGTCAAAATATTACAAGGTTCGGTAGAGTCGCCCTTGGATAAATACAAAATGGATGTTGAACTTGAAACATCAGTGGGAAAAATATTCATTGAAGTTAAAGTCACTGCTAACTGTAGCGACGAGAAAGTAAGCTATATAAAAAGCAACAAATTAGCGACGTTAGAAATCGACCTATCTCAATTTCTTGAGCAGTCCATAGAAGCTGTTATTGATGCGCTTCGCAATGTAGAGCCTTATTCGACTTGGATTTATAGCTGGTGTGATGAAGCCCTCAAAAATGAGATTGAAAAAGAGATCGAAGCCGAACGGGTCGCTGCTCAGCAAGCATTAGAACGGGAAATTAAGCGTAAAAAGACAACTGCCAAAAGAGCAATAAATAATCTAATTAGAAGTGGTACTATCGGTCTACCCGCAAAAGAGCTTCCATTTACAACGTTGATTGAGGCCAAGAAGTACCAATTGCAAGCGAAAGTACTCAATGCAGGCTCTTGGAGGTTTAATAACTTCCAAGTTATGATTGATACTGAAGATTATATTTTAGCAACTTGCCAAATGCTCAGCAAAAAAGGTAAAGAAGCTAATAAGCTATTTATATTTTTCCCGTATAGTGCTGAAGCGTTACGTGACTTTAAACCCATCCCTAATTCGGCGGTTTTATGCCGATTGTTTAGGAAGGGAAGCTATCCTTATAAGTGGCTATCATTCCCTGAACCAAGCCCACACAAACTAAAAAAGGCCCAAGACAAAGCTGAGCAGGCAAAAAGAGAATCCCTTGAATATTTCGAAAATTACTCATTATAAGAGAAGAGCAAGCCTTCAACTTAACAGTCTACCCTTAAAGTATAATCAAAACCTGACCATCACGAATGTACCAAAAGTGGACATTCAGCTATACGCGTTTATGCCCCAAAACGAGTTAACGTAAATGCTCTAAGGGCGACTTTGAGCGAGAAACAGACGCACTAGAACATTTTTGGACAAGAGGAAGCTGGCTAACCAGCTTTTCATCATTTCTCCAACCTTAATAAATGCCGAAAGATTGATTCGTAACGTCCGCTAACCTGAGAAGCGGAACTTAACATCCCGAGAAGCTTCGCCTTGTTTTCAGGCTTTAAGGTTCCTTCGATATACTTGACGTATAACCCGTGGATCGCTTCATGGTGTTTATTTTGGACTTGTAAGCCTATGTCATTAATTGCGACGCCAGTTACTAGCTTGGTCTTTTCGGGAGGACTAGAGAACTCTTTATGATACTGATAACCGTAACCGTGTATTAGCTTCTTAACCTCCCAAATAAAAGCCCCAGGGACAACCTTTCCAGAAAACGTTAAGTCGTCAACATAGACCGTAAAGGTTATCTGATTAGTAGCGGACAACTCGCCTATTTTTTCAAACATCGGCAAAGACGAAAAGAACGCTAAGATCTGACTTAAAGGACTCCCCGTCGGGATATGACCATTAACACAAGCTAGATTTGTAAGTATTTTTGATACGTCAGGCGAACAGAATAAACAGGTTCTGAAAAACTGATAGACGGCTTCTCGTTTCGTCGACGGGTAATATTTCTTAATATCTAGTTTGACCAGCGCGGAGCCTTTTACGTGGGCCTTGGCGTTCGTTATATGAGATTTTTTCTTGATCCCTGAGTGGAGGTATTCAGGAGTTTC
Source organism: Pseudoalteromonas sp. XMcav1-K (assembly GCF_044005875.1). Taxonomy (NCBI): domain Bacteria; kingdom Pseudomonadati; phylum Pseudomonadota; class Gammaproteobacteria; order Alteromonadales; family Pseudoalteromonadaceae; genus Pseudoalteromonas; species Pseudoalteromonas sp. XMcav1-K. The sequence continues at coordinate 53,946 of NZ_JBIPJE010000041.1, forward strand.
TATTCGCTGTAAGAGCTTAAATAGCCTCTTGTGGACTTGCTCTAAAATTGACTTCGGGACTTGGACTTCTCGGTCTTTTCCGTTCTTTTGGATAGTGAATATTCGGAAGTTATTTTCGTCTTCGGATAAGTTCAGTAAGACTTTAAGATCCATACCGAGTAACTCGGCTAGCTTCCTTTTTGCCTGTAATTTATATAAGGGCGATTGATCTATCGGATAACGTTTCCGCGTTCTCAGTTCTCATTCCTCCAACGATATAGTTATCTAGAGGTCCCGAGCCATCACCCTCGACGAGCCACTCCAAAAAGTTACTTATCGGGTCCTCAACCCATCTATAAAATCTATAGAGAGCCAAGAGTTTAGTTAGCCATTTACATGGCTTGACTAGATGTTTAACGACTTTACGTCGCCGCATTCGGGTCTGTTCTTCTTTACTTGGGTTGTCTGTATCAGACATAACGTTATCCTCATAGTTACCGGGGCGATTGCCACCGTCTCACGCGTAACTTAAGGACGGGAGAAAAGAACAGTTTTTACCCTCTAGATTCCAAGACCGTTCGTTTCTCACCGAACGGCCTGCACGTCATTCATTGGTACATGTCATAACGAGTAATACGACGACACGACGAACGGATGAGCGCGCAAAGTGTTAGGGTTTTATCCCCACGGAAACTAACGCTTCCCAATAGTGTGAGATTATTCCCGTTTTCCAAGTAGTAATATTATGGGGGCGTTTATCTATTAATCAACACTAGGGAGTTAAATTTCTCTAACTTATTTTGGGACATAAGTGAATTGCAGATTTCACTCAATTAGCAGTTAAAAAATTAGAAAAGGTATTACATTACCCCCAAATGGGGCGACCAAATTCATTATACTACTACACTTGGTGGGATAACATACTCCTGAACACCGGCAGCCGACAACAACGAATAAAAATCTGCGATCTTGGTTCTTTGCCCTCTTTGCTGGCAATAGGAAAAAATAGCCCTTTGTTTAGCGCGAGACAGCGCCACAAAAAATGTCGATAGACCTTCGGAATCGCCGGGTCGATACGACCACCAAGCATTGTCATCGATCCCCATAAAAATAGTTGTATCGAATTCTAGCCCTTTACTTTTGTGGATAGTCATAAGCGGAATATGGTTAGTGCCTTCAAACTCATCCAGCAAGCCTGTCCAAGAATTTTGAGTATCAACGCAGTTTGTAAAAAACTCTTCAAGTGCTGCCAGGTTTATTTCAAGTAGATCTCCAGTCGCGTAACGAGAAAATGTTTTCCGAAGATCATTCAAATCAATAAAGGCAATAATTCGTTCAAAAACGAGGCGAGAACTGTCTGGTCTAAACGATTGCCGCATCAAGTCCTTGAGCTCAAAAATAAATAATGCTAGTTGACGTTCAACCTGTCTCAGTGCTTTTTCATCTTCTTTGGTTGTATTACGAAGCAGCTGTACATCTGCTGATAATTGATTCCAAGCATGCGCATTTCGATGCCCAAGCCCCAGTTTTAGCAGGGTAGAAAACAAAATGGTCAGTTCTTCGGCAAGTAAATCTTGTAATGTAGTTTGTCCTATTTTCACATTCTCATTTCGTAAGCTCAGTCCATGTTGAGCGAGATAATGAGATAGCTGTTGTTCATAATCCTCTGGTTTTTGGCGTACCAGAATAGAGTAGTTTCTTGGGTTCAGTGATCTACCTTGCATGTCATTGGCTATCCAATGAGCCAAATGAGCCGCCTCCTGATTTACGTTGTAACTACAACAAATCCAAGCGGCATCACCAGAAATTAAATTATTATTGCTTGTCTGAACCTCTCTCACTTCATGGTCAATAGCTCGTGCAATAACATGTTGTATCCTGACCAATTCAGACGAAGAGCGGTGATTTAGAAGCAGAGAATATCTCTGTGCCGAAAAGTCAGCCTCAAATTGATGAAACGCATCACTTTTAGCACCGGCCCAAGCCATTATTCTTTGCTTATAATCTCCTACGACTGTTACTTCAACCTCACTTGACTTAAAAACAGAAGATAGAAAATCATATTGAGCAAAAGTGGTATCTTGGAACTCATCCACAAAAACAATAGGGTATGATGCTCTAATAGATCTGCGAACATGATCATTAGTGCGAACAATACATTCAGCAAGTCGGTTTAGCGCCAGAAATGACATTCTGGAAATACCGTCAGCGTAATTTATCTGCTGGCTTAACCAAAAATCTAAAAACTCCTCCTCCAACCATAACAATCCGGAGTCTCCTATCCGCACACTCCCGATAAACTGATTCATGTTTTGGAGTCTTTGCATAATGTTATAGATACCCACCGCATTGCCAAAATTATTTCTGAAACTACTAATAAGCGACTTCTCTTGGCGAAAAGTTGGAAAGGATATTTCATATCGCTTTGATGGACGATGACGCTCAGGCAAGGCCATGCGAAATCGATCTACTAAATTCTTAGTGAAAGCGTCAAAAGTCATCGAGACAAATCGATTACTAAGTTCTTCTGGGCAACGCTCTTTCACTCTATCTGCGAGATTTTTTGCGGCATCAGTCTTAAATGAAATGGCCAGAATTTTTTGGTTTGGTGGGCATAGGCCAGTCTCAAGCAAATATGCAGCCTTTTGCGCTAAAAACTCTGTCTTTCCTGCACCTGGACCAGCGATAACGCTTGTAGACTCTCGTCGACTTAGTGCTTGCCAAGCATTTGGCTCAAGCTCGTCGATCCCTTTGGGCTGCCAGTGATCGGGTTGAATAAACTTCACCCTGCCCCCTAGCTTTGAAGAGCTACGTGAATCGACTGAACCAAAGCTCGCAGTTCTTCTGGCGCGTACTGGGCCAACTGATCTGACGGAATAGTCCCAAGCACTCGGATGTGTGTGCTAGGTTTACCTCTTCCTAAGAACAGATACCTGTACCAACGTAAGTCAAGTACGTCACCTGTGTAGAATTCTGGGTTTCCTTCATCTCCCATAACCGCACTACTGGGGTCACCTCGCATCGATGGTCCATTAGAGCTTTCATCTGGGGCAACTCGATATTGATCGGGAAATGCTTTCAGCATCGAATAATCAATGTCTAATGGGATTGAAAAATAAACACCGTAGCGCCTGAGAGCGTTAACCCAAGATCTAATGTTGGTCCAATCAGGAGCAGGACAAGTATCGAATGCAGCAAGATTATGTTGGTATCCTAATGGGTTGAGGTATTGCCCAAATATCTCACCTGGGGCGACTCCATACTCTATCAACTTGGCGACTGCGTTCTTGATCCTTCCCCAGCCACCGCCATGTCGCCCCCAATCCAGATCGAGTAATGTAATAAAAGGGATCTGTAAATCTGTTAGCAAACGCCACATGTGATTCACGTGACGTCCCCCTAACGGAACCATGGCGACAAAAGACTTGTCAATTGGTACACCCATTGCTTCTGATATTGCGGGAAGAATTACCTCCTCGGAAGCCCCCTCACCAAGAACCACTACCTTAGCGAAATACAACTCTGGATAGGCTCTCACCGCCTGCTGGATGTACTTTGCTGCTTCATTCTCTTCATCGGGTAAAGTCAGTTGACGAACGACGGTGGTGTTTGATTCTGTTGCTAGCCTGAAGTGCCTTACTTGCTTTGGTTGGATTCTGGCCAGGATGCTAGGCGAATGGCTGGATAGCACGGCCTGTGCTCTTAAGCCATGCGCCAGGCTACTGATCTGACTTATGATTCGAGATAGATAGTATGGGGCTAGGTTATTCTCCGGCTCCTCAAGCGCCAAAATAGTCAACGAAGGCAAGGGCAAATCTGCACCGAGAAAATCTTCACTCTCTGGTTGGGCTAAGATTTCAATTTCAACATCGAGAGTGGCTGAAGTCATTGCAATGTGAAACAGCGAACTTTGGCCGTCACTTAGTTCATCAATGCTCCGATCTCGCCCACTTTCATCTGGGTGTAGCAGTACCTCTACCTTGCGAACAAATTCTTCAAAGCGCAGGTCGACCGGACGAAACTTAGGTGTGCTATCAGTTCCAGCAGAATGCAGCTCCTGCCAACGCTCAGTGAGCTTTTCGGTAACGGTACTAATCGCATTTTCACCTTCAAAGGATTCATTTAACTCTGTGGCCTTTTGAGTAAAAGATGCTCGAACTTGTTCTGACCAGTTAATAGCCTTCCAAAGTCGGCCTTTCAGAAAGGCTGATACCTGAGAAACTGCACATCGTGTAGCTGGGACGTAAATCAATTGGATTCGAGAACGATCCGCTGGACGCACGTTGCAAAAATCACCCTCTTCAGGCTCACCCCATGTCGTAACCGCGCGAAACTGGCTCGTAATGTAACCATCTATTGAGCCATCATCTTCCCATTCCGCGTCCAAGCGCAAACGGCACTTCAATTTGCCGCCCTCATCTGTAACGCTCATATGGTGAAAGAAGTCTGGTATTACGGAGTGATCTCCGTCTTCATCATTCAGTTCAGGGAAAGCGACAATGGCTTCAAGCGTGAGAGTTCGCTTACTTGGTATTTCTGCTTCCAAAGAGGGAATATGAAAATCCTGACGACGGATCGTCCGCTGCTCGTTGGATATGCCGAACATTCGTTGCAAAGCCTGCATCAAGACCGTTTTCCCAGCACCATTTGCTCCAACCAGGGTGGTTAAATCCGGATCGACAGCTATGCTCTGACCTTCTGGTCCAAAGCTTCTAAAGTTCTGTAGGATTATTCTCTCAATATGCACAGCAGGTTCCCTCTTCTAAATATCCACAAATTTGGATGGAGCTTCTATTGTAAACTTTCAACTGACAAAGCACGGCCATGTTATCGCGGATCGGTTACTGGATCAAAAACGACCACCTTGGGGGGCCGTAATAAGAGTAACGTTGAAGTCGCTTCTAAGTAGTGTTATCAGGTTGGTTATACCCCTGACAGCTGTTTCCAAACTCTACGATAGTCATCTCCAGACATTGAAACACTGACGTCGTATGCCAAGGTGAGAGCAGGTAAAGTCATCACAAAAGCTCTACCTTAATGGCTTTATCGAAAATTGACGGCATCAGCGCTTCTAGCTCAAATGAAGCGGACAGAGGCTGAAAGTAGTTACGCTTCAAGGTCCAAAAATGAATTAGATCGCCTGTCCGTTGTTCTCACAGCTCATAGCTGACTTAAAAAATAAAAAATCCACTTTAATCATATATAAATTGCATTTGGAAATTAGACTTTAAGTTAAACTTAACTATAAGATTCACTTCTTCAACAACTGCACCAGTGGCACTCTCTCACAAAACTGGGTAGCTATAAATGGGTCTTCATCTTGAGGCCCATCAGGTTTAAACGTGGAATATTGTTCCACCTCACAACCCTCAATTTCATTAACACTCATCTCAAATACATTGTCGAGCTCAGGCCGCCAAGCCTTAAATGCAGAACTTAAACATTGCTTGTTGAGGGTTACTGCATCACAGATGAGTGCTTCAGTAAGCGCCGAGTCTAAGAAGTTTTTCAGCTTTCGAAGGCAACCATTTGAAATGGCAAAAAGCGATAATACAATATCCAAATCCTCAAAGCGGGGTTTGTCCGAAAATGGCAATCGATTTGCAAACCCCTTAAGAACACGAATAAATAGTTGAAGCTCTTTTTTCTCTGATATTTTAAAATAAGGAATAAAGCGGCGAATAAAAATACGTGATGACCACTGAGGCTCATCGGCTATTTGATCTATCCAAGGCATACCGACTAATACAATGGAGATCCCCGCTTTTTCATTAATGTATTTAAACTGATTTGCAATGTCTCGGCGCTTTTTACCGAGGTTGTTTTCAACAAGCTCTTGAAACTCATCAATAATAATTAGCTCCGTACCTGAGCGTTTTAGTTGCTCAACTAAACTTTCAGCCAACGCTATCTCATTGCCATGTTTAAGTCGTTTGCTAGATTTAGCACCAAACTGTCCAAGGTCGTGCAGCAACTGCTTTAAGGTGGATTCAATTGATGGGTTACTCGGTATTCGGCTCAGCAGTACGGGGACTTTGCGCCGGCCAGCAGCAAAGTGCGGTGGGTTGTTATCGTAATAATGTTTAATCAATGCAGATTTACCACAGCCAGTATCACCACTTAACATCATGCATGGCTTTTCACCTGCAAGGTCGTGATGCAAACGCAGTTTATCAAAATCTTTTATGATGGTCTTTGGTATAGTGTATTCAATAAACACCGCTTTGAATTTATTGAGTTTTGCCTTTTTAGCCTCGGTCAGCATAACTAAAACGCCTCAAGATCTGAGACAAAATCATCCCAACTATCATCGTCTTGTTTAGGCCTAGTTTCAGCGGGGATTGGTTCAGCTTGCTTTGTTTCAGGCGTTTTAGCAATGGATTTGACTTGTGTATTATCTACGCCCTGCGCCCGAGCAATTGCTTTGGTACCAGTGACTTTGCTTTTTGACCCTACGTTTTTAAGCTGTCGCGCTTCTTCTTTCACTCGCTCATCAATAAATTGTCGCGCCTTGGCAAGCCCCAATAGTTCTACTTTGCCTTGAATGTAGTCCCTGTGAAACTTAAGATGGATTTTATGCCTGATCAGAGACAAGCCAATTGTGTAGCCCTCTGAGTCAATGCTTGGCACTTTTATATAGTGCTCTAACGCATCTAGGTAGACGTACAAATACGACAGATCATCTGGGTTTATTTTAACCTTAACCTTAATACTCTTTTTGGGGCTGTATCGCTTGCGGTATGAAGCTAGTTCGTCACTGTCATAGTTAATATGTAGATTTTTAATACCTCCTTTGCGCAATGTTTTCTCTTTCGCCATGCACATAACAACATCAAGCTTGTCTGTATCTTGTTCCGTTAACTGTGCAGGAGGCAGTGCAGCAAACCCTTTTTTCCAGTCTTCATTGGGGATATATCTAAATCTCGCGTCAGCGGATTGATGATAAACATCTACAATCCATTTATGAAACAACATGGTAAAGGTACCAAAACGCAATATGGCATCTTTTTTCGGGTTATAATCATGCCTCGCGAGCATGTTTGAGAATGTTTTACCGGGAAATGGCGAAAGCATCATTTCATTAATGGTTTTAAAAAATTGCTCAACAAAGGGCTTCAGCCAAGGTTTGCCAACAGGATTATAGCTAATATTTATCCCAACCTCTTCACACGCAAGCTCTAATGACTGACACCAAAATTCGGCACCATTATCAACCACTAAAGTTTCTATCTTCCCACAACACGACCATTCATTTACGACTTCTGGATAGGTACTTTTAAGATAGCTTTTTGGCTTCATCGCATGACTTATCGCTCTGCGCACAGCATCATAACCAGGACTCTGAAAACCAAGGTAGAAGCCAACAACGCAGTGGCTATAAACATCAATGAGCAAGGTTAAGGTTGGTCTTCCTAGCGGCACATCAAGTTCATCGTCCAATAGAATGAGATCCAGTGGTGTATGGTCTATTTCAACACGCTCAAGCACTCTAGTGGGCCTTTTATGGCTCATTACTTTGTTGTATTCAATGTCGGCTAAACGTTTACCATAGCGTTCAAGCATCACCTCATATTGAGGTAGGTTATCAATGCGGTTTTTAAACGCTTTATAGGTAAGTGGTTGTAGTGGTTCACCTAACACTTTTTCATTTTCTAAAACGATTTGGTCACAATAAAAACGGTGTGCTGATGCTACATTCGGGATTTCTTTCGTCAGATAACGTGTGAGGGCAAGCTCAAAGAATTTGTCTGTATCGGTGCGGGCTTGGCGGTTGCCCTTGCGATGATGCTTTGGGATCAAAGCATGAATGTCTTCTTCGGCTTTGATATAGTCCGCGTGCCAACCAGCAACTGTACGCCACTTTGGCTTTTCTTGTCCTGGAAAATCAGGCATTTCAGCCAGTAGTGGTGCTAGGTTTTTCTGCGTCCAACCACCAACTAAACGCTGTTTAAGCCACTTGATATACTTAAGCCGAGCAAGTGTGGCATCTTGCACTTCCTTGGGTAATGACTCTAAATCACGAGGTTGAGGGTTAGGCTCTTCCGGCCTAGCGGTTTCAGCTAACTTTTTCGGTGCTTCTTCAGAGCTAAACTCGTCTTCAAACTCCATCAGCCCAAATCACCGACTCTAAAGTAAGTTCTGTGTTTAAGTCTGAATTAACACTGCCTAATGACAATAAACGATAAACTGAGGCAAGCACCTCACCGATGGAGGCTTTTAGGGTCATCACCAAATCTTGAATAGTGAGTTGTCGCCACTGATTAAGTAACTGAATAATGGAAAGTTGAAGGCCTGTTACAGACTGAAACCCCGAGTAACGATGAAGCAACTTTAAATTGTCTAAAGCTGGATAAACACGAATTTGCTTGTCGGTGACTAATATCAGCTCAATGCCTATTTGCTCTTTAGCAACCAACTGTTTTTGCGCAAAGCGAGCTCTAAACTCAGGGTTCGCGATTTTACTATAAGGTTTAACTTCAATATATTTTTGCGGCTTCTCATGATGATTAATCAAAAAGTCTGGCGTATAACGGCAAATTCTGCCCTCAAACTGATATTCAAACCCTAGTGGTTGTGCTTCAAAGGTTTTTATTTCACGAGAGTATTCAAAGTGAAAGCACGCGTCGAATTCTAAGGATGATTCAACTAAGCAAGTGGCTTTGTTCTTTTGACTTGCAAACTTATAGAGATTTTTGACTCTGGAGTGCTTTAGTTTACGCCTGATCATAACCATCACCAAATATGTGGGACAACTTAAAAATAGGCTATGCAGGGTTATATTTCAATTTTTATGCGGGGTTTTAATACAAATTTGCAGACTTACACTTCAAACAACAGTAAAAGGGAGAAGTTGGGTGGCAATCTTACCAGCCACATCCCGGCACATAAGTCACACGCTGTGGCTGCTCCCTTCCGGGCCTGACCAGATTCACGCGCTATTATTGCGGGAGGACCAATAAGATCACCATAATAACTCAGTTAAACAAAGGGTTTTGCTCAACTGCGCGCAGGGATTATCACTATTTTGCTGATGAAGTTCAAGCAAAACTTTGTGCATGCTAATCAACTGCGCAACAATTAACCTTAAAGCTGTTTTAACAAACGCGATAACTTGGTTTTCACCTGCGCCATATTATCAGGACCTAAACGCAGTAGCTGTTTTTGTGCATCAGATAAGGCTTCATACTCAGGTACCGCATATTTATATGTTACAGACTGACTTGTAAGCGGCGTATCTAGTGGAACAGCTGGAGTATCAAGTAAATGCTGAATCGCCAGTGCAAGGCGCTGTTCAAATTCATAATCCGATAAACCAATCTCATCATAAGCATCTTGGATCAGCGGCTTATACTCATCAATTAATGCGATAATTTGTTTTTCCGAAAGCTTAGTAAACAAGCTGACATACGGATCGTAGCGCTCAAAACTCTCTGGATTTACGGTAATAATGGCACCGTCGTTTACGCTAAACGCTTGTTTTGGCGCAACAAACATTTGGTGCTTTTTAGCAAGCTTACCGTCCGCTAAGTTTTCGATGTAAACCACCGCACGGCGAATTAAATCGTCACTAACAACAAGTTTTAACATGCTCACTGATACAACATCTGCTAGCGACTCTCGTACAACTGAATCGCTATCATCGAGCGAAGGCAACACACGTGTCACTTCTGGCGTTACTGGCTCTTCAACTTCAGGCTCTTTAGTTACAACCACTTGCTCAACAACTGGTTCAATTACAGGATCATTGGTCACAACTTGTGTTTCTTGCTCTGTCTCTACAGGCTCAGTGGGTTGTGGCAATTCAATTACTTGCCGTTCACCCGGCTCTACTGGTTTGTCGCCTTTCATTAATTGCATGGCTGCTACCGCAATCACGATTGCTACCAGAGAGAGTCCGACAATGTAAGGTAATTTATTTTGAGAATTCGTTGTCATATTTTTCACTGTTCAAATATTTATTTTAGATCTAAAGTGCTCTAAATTAACAATAAAGGGAGAATACAAAGTATCTGATGAATAGTAGCGGGAATAGTTCAAAACATAAAACAAAAATTGCATTACTACTTACTGGTGGTGGCGCACGAGCGGCTTATCAAGTAGGCGTTTTAAAAGCGATTGCGAAAAACCTGCCGCGTAATCAAGTAACACCATTTGCCATCATAAATGGTACATCTGCGGGCGCAATTAATGCAACGGCGCTCGGTTGTTACGCTTCGTGCTATCAGCTAGCCGTTAAAAAGTTAGAACATGTGTGGAAAAATTTTCGCACCGAGCAGGTTTATCACACCAACTTTTCATCGGTATTTGGTCATATTTTTATTAATATGTTACGTAGTTTTCAGTCGGATTATGAAAACCACCCACCCGCAAGCTTGCTCAATAACCAACCACTACGAGAATTATTGCGCTCAGTACTCGATTTAAAACGCATCGACAATAATATTCGCAACGACTATTTAGAAGCACTATCGATTACCGCTTCGAGTTATTCGAGCGGTGATTCCGTCGCCTTTTTCCAAGCTAAGCATGCCAACTCTTGGCGCAGAGCTAAACGGCGTGGTGAAAAAACCACAATTAATATTGAACATTTAATGGCATCCAGTGCCATTCCTATGGTTTTCCCGAGCACCAAAATTCGTCAAGGCTACTTTGGCGATGGTTCGGTACACCAACATGCTCCGCTGAGCCCTGCAATTCATTTAGGCGCGGAAAAAGTCTTTGTAATTGGTGTTGAGCAACCTATCGATAATAAATATTTTGGTTTTCAGCCACACTACCCCGGTATTTCAACGATTGCCGGCCATTTGCTCGATACCATTTTCTCCGACACCTTACGTGCAGACATTGAACGGCTAGAACGTATTAACCGAACGTTGTCCCTTATTCCTGCGCGCGATAAACATAAAGAACTTAAGCGCATCGCGCACTTTGTGATAAACCCCTCGCAAAACTTTAATGCCATTGCAACGCAGTACTACGACACTATGCCAGTGTCAATAAAAATGCTACTGCGCAGTATTGGTGTGAAAAAGCATTCAGAATCGTCACTGGTGAGTTATTTACTCTTTGAAAAGGAATACACCCAGCATTTGATTGATATTGGCTACCAAGATGGTTTGGCACAATTAGATGAAATAATGGCGTTTTTAGAGTTCACCAATATGCAGTAAGTTTACTATAAACGGGCTAGCGCCCTTCTAGTATAAAACGCTCAGCACGTTCAACACGGCGCGGTTTGCCGCGCACAATTAAAATATCCTGCGCTTTTAATACAGTATCACTTGGCGGAAAACTTAATTCATTACCATCACGGCGAAGTCCGGTTACATCGACTCGTCGTTTAGTTAAGTTTAAATCACCTAAAGATAATCCTCGTGCATAGGCATCTTCGGTAATCGCGATTGCATGCAAAAATTCAAGATGATCAGATGAATCGGGTGTCAATGGCGTACTATCACCTGGGAAATAACCATGCAGTAAGCCATAGCGATTGCTACGCTCTGCTTGCACACGCCTTAAAATACGACGCATCGGCACCCCGGTTAAAAACAGTACATGTGATACCAACATAAGGCTGGCCTCTAGCTTTTCCGGCACCACTTCTGTAACGCCTTTATCTTTAAGCTCAGATAAATACCTATCATCGCGCATGCGCACTAAAATTTTAACCTTAGGCGCAAGCTGCTTAATACTGTTAATAATTGCAAATGCGCTATCTTTATCGGCGAAGGTTATAATCACTAGGCGGCTTTTTGCAATATTGGCACCTTTTAGCACCTCTTTTTGCTTTGCCTGACCAAAATAGATATTTTCTCCAGCGGCCTGCGCCTCTTTAACGCGCACTGTGTCACTATCTATCGCAACAAACGGAATTGCTTCCGTTTTTAAAAAACGCGCGATAATTTGCCCTACACGACCATATCCGCAAATCACAACATGTTGACTAAACTCGTCGAACTGGGCATCGCTGTTGTCATAACTTTGACTATTTTTTGTCAGCAAATTAGGGGCAACTTTATTGAGAATTTTATACGACAGCAAAGCGCCGTTATCCACCAAATAAGGCGTTATCGCCATGCTTAATACACCAACCGACAACAGCAAGGATGCATTCGCCGAATTTAACAAAGCGTATTTTAATGCGAGTGATATTAAGACAAAGCTAAATTCACCCATTTGGCATAACATAAGTGCACTTGCCAACGCATTTTCATGATTCTCACCCGCCACTTTCGTCACAAAATACGTAATCGCTACTTTCAGTGTCAGCAAGCTAAATAACCCAAGTGCAATCCACTGCAAGTTAGCCACAACAAACGCCATATCAAGCTGCATGCCAATGGTAATAAAGAATAACCCCATTAAAATATCTCTAAATGGGCGGATATCGGCTTCGAGTTGATGCTTATATTCACTTTCACCTAACATCATGCCTGCAAGAAAAGCACCTAGTGCCATTGATAAGCCAAAAGCAGAGGTTATCGCTGCCGCAATAAGTGCAACCAAGATGGTGGTCAACACAAATAACTCATCACTGCGTGTTTGCGCTATTTCACTGAAAATTCTCGGTAGAACCCATTTGCCAACGGCCATCAATAGCGCAATAACCACACCGCCTTTTGCCAACGCCGTTAAAATGGTGGTCCATAACGACTCTGAGCCATTTGCCAAAAGCGGTAGCGCGATTAATAAAGGCACTACCGCGATATCTTGAAATAGCAAAACGCCAATTGCCAGCTGCCCTGGTCTTGAGCGCAATAATGGCGAGCCACTGACTTGTTTAACCACAATAGCAGTTGACGACAAGGCAACTAAACTACCAATGCTAAACGCCGCTATCATTGAAATTCCAAATAACCACAATAGCACCATAACCACTAAGGTAGTTATTACGACTTGCATTACGCCAACGCCAAAAACAATGTGGCGCATAGCCAGTAAACGAGGAATTGAAAACTCTAACCCTAAACTAAACAGCAAAAAAACGATGCCAAGTTCGGCAATAAAGTGCATTTGTTCACTTTGTTCAAGCCACGCAAAGCCGTCTTTACCGGCAAGGATGCCCACCGCTAAATAAGCTAAAATGGGTGGCAGATTAAAGCGTTTAAACAGCCAGATCAGAACCACAGCGGCAATCAATATATAGAAGTAAACACCAAACGTATGCTGCAAACACCACCTCTGCCATCGTAATATGCGTTATGTCGAAAAAATGACGAATTCATTAGAAGCGAGTCTCTCTAATCAATTAAATATAGCAAGTGTCTGTTTTTCTGCCACTTAATAAAAATGGCTTAGATTTTGCTTAAATATCCATGTACTTAATATTTTGCGGTAGTATGAGGGTAGTTAAGTGGAAAACGTACATGTTTTAACGCGTCAAACAGACAGCAACGGCGATTATTTGCCGTATGGCCAGATCTATTCTGAACAGAACGACATAAGCCATACCCATGCGTTAGTAACGCAACTTCAAAAAACACTTGAGCTTACAAAATTATTAAACATCTTTTCGGTTGAAGCGTCACGCGTAGTGCAATTTTCAGGCCTACAATTTCATAGTACCGAAGGGGTAATTGAAATGACTGGCAGTAAAATAGAAGGTGAAAACCACGCCTTTGATCTGATGGCAGATGGCGAACGTCTTGGCCAGCTTATTTACTTTTGCCAAAATCTACCACAATACGCAAAGCAGAAATTAGCAAGATTACATACCGCACTTGTCTACCCTCTGCGCAATGCACTATTGTTTTCACGCGTGAAAAAACTGGCTACCAAAGATGCATTAACCGGGCTAAATAACCGCAGCATGTTTGACGATTGCCTATACCGCAAACTTGAGCGAAGCCGCCGTCATCACCGCAGCTTTGGCTTAATGTTGTTAGATTTAGATAACTTTAAGCAAGTAAACGACCAACATGGGCATCAAGTGGGCGATCAAGTATTGATTGATTTTGCCAATATTCTGACAGACTGCGTAAGAGGCACAGACACCGTATTTAGGTTTGGTGGTGATGAATTTGCCATTTTAATTGATGATGATAACTTTGACGTAAGTCATATCTTAGCTAATCGCATTAAAAAACGCGTGCACAGTCACCAACTACTGAAAACCCATTCTGTAACCACCAGTATTGGTTTTTCATTAAGTAAGGCAAAAGATATTCCTAACAGTATTTTTGAACGTGCCGATAGAGCGCTTTATGCAGCAAAACAAGACGGACGGGATTGTTGCAAAACAAACTAAGGCGTAGCCAGAAAGAAAAAAGGAAGCATTAGCTTCCTTTTTTTAGACGATAACCGGTAAGCAGCGAACACAAACCAACAAAAAAAGCCCCGAGCACATTAGCTATTTCCAAAAAGCTGGTGACTGGTGTCACGATAATACAAATAAGTGGACACATTACCGCTAACAAAAAAAAACTTCCGCCTTTTCCTAACCAATAGCACAGCAGCAATGCAGCAGTAATCGCGCCAAAAATAGCGCCATAGAGCACCACAGTAAGATTAAACGAAAAAATAAGGCTCACCGCTAACACCACTGCAAATACAATTAAGCCGATATAAGCTTGCCCGATAAGTGAAAAACCAACTGCTTGACTAGTTTTCATTTGTTTCCTTTTGTTGCCAACATAGCCCATTTTCGGCGTATGCATGTTTTGATATGCCCAAGCCAATTACTTGAACAAGTTGATTATTATAGTAAATTCCTGCAACCAATGGGCGTTGCCAAGGTGGTATACCAGCCTCTTTCAGCCATGTACTAACCGATTTAGTACAGTTTCGGTGTTGCAAGGTAAACTTTTCAGCGCCAATATCAAAACGCAGATTAACATGTTCATCCATAAATGGCGCGCGTGCACCTTGCGCTCTTTTTTCTACACTAAACTCTTGGCTCTCAATAGTCACTGAGCTTAGCCCAATGTTATCTTGATTTTCAGGCACCGCCTGAGGTAACACGATAAATAAAGCATCTTGGTAGCGCTTAATCGCAAAACCACAACATTCAATACTCACTTGCGCATCTAATTTTGCATTAAATGCTTGCTGGTAAACTTGGTCTAGCACCTTTTGAGATGGCAAAACTAGCTTATTTTGCTGTAGCCAATAACGTATTAAATTATCAATGCGCGCGCGAGAAAAACCAATCACCTCATTGAGCAGAAAACGCTGATGAAAAATACACTTTTTCGCGTCTTCGGCAATGTATTCATCCAGCAATTGTTGTTGCGATTGCAGCAAATTCACTACACGAGCGACGGTATTGCTAAAGCCCTTAAAGCGTTTATTAAGTTCAGGAAGGATTTTATTGCGTAAAAAATTTCGGTCAAAGCGATCGTCGTGATTTGATTCATCATTGATATGCGAAAGTTGCTGAGCCTTTGCATACTCAACAATGTCTTTACGCATAATACCTAATAATGGACGAAATACAGGTAACCCATTTTCAATGTGAGTGCGCTGCTTCATCGCACCTAAACCCAACAGCCCTGCTCCGCGTTTTAAACGAATAAAAAACGTTTCCACTTGGTCGTCAAGGTGCTGTCCAAGTAATAATTCTGAATCGCTATGCAAGTGCGCTTTTAGTGCGTTGTAACGTGCCGTGCGCGCCACCGCCTCTAAGCTTTCACGACTGGCTTTTTTCACGCTTACTCGGTACGCCTTAAACGGGATTTGCCATTTTTGACATAAATCGGCACAAAACGCCTGCCACATATCGGCATTATCACTTAAGCCATGGTTGATATGCACAGCGTCGATTTCAATGTGCGTGAATTCGCGAAAACGCTTCGCTAAATGTAATAATACAACCGAGTCAACACCGCCAGAAAGCGCAACAGTAAAGCGCGTTTTTTCGGTGTTGTTAAGCTCATATTTAAAAGTGGAATAAATATCTTTCATAAACAAAAAAAGCCGCAAAATGCGGCTTTTTCCAAAGTCTTTTAATTAGCAGTAACCAAAAGACATTAAACGCTCGTAGCGCTGCTCTAACATTTCTTCTAATGATAAAGCTTTCAAATCACCTAAGTCACGTTTAATTTGTGCTTTAAGCGATTTCGCCATTGCATCGTAGTTACGGTGCGCACCGCCTAGAGGCTCTTCAACAATCGAGTTGATCAGGTCTAAGCTCTTAACACGATCAGCGCTTACACCCATAGCTTCTGCTGCAAGCGGCGCTTTTTCTGCACTTTTCCAAAGAATTGATGCACACCCTTCCGGTGAAATTACTGAGTATGTGCTGTACTGAAGCATATTAACACGGTCACCCACGCCAATTGCTAATGCACCACCTGAACCACCTTCACCAATTACCGTACAGATCACGGGCACTTTTAGGCCTGCCATCACTTTAAGGTTTTTAGCGATTGCTTCACTTTGACCACGTTCTTCAGCACCAACACCCGGGTATGCTCCTGGTGTGTCGATAAACGTGATGATTGGCATATTAAAACGCTCTGCCATTTCCATTAAACGTAACGCTTTACGGTAGCCTTCTGGTTTTGGCATACCAAAGTTACGCTTAATTTTCTCTGCTGTATCGCGACCTTTTTGTTGACCGATAACCATTACTGGTTCGCCATCTAAACGCGCAACACCGCCTACAATAGCCGGGTCGTTAGCAAATGCGCGGTCGCCTGCTAATTCGTCGAACTCGGTAAAAATACGCTCGATATAGTCTTTGGTATACGGACGTAACGGGTGACGCGCAAGCTGTGAAACCTGCCATGGACCTAGATCAGAGAAAATTTTATTGGTCAGCTCTACGCTCTTATCTTTAAGGCGTGAAACTTCTTCTTCTAGACTCAGATCCAGTTCACCACCGCGACCTACGTTTTTAAGTTCTTCAATTTTTGCTTCCAACTCTGCAATTGGAAGTTCAAAATCAAGATAATTGAGACTCATGCTCTAAACTACCTAATTAAATTCTAGTTCAATATTCTGTGCTACTAAGCGTGAGAGGTTAGCAAGTAACTCGTCACTGGGTGTAACACACCACTGTGTTCCTAATGAAAGCTCAGTTGTTGCATCTGGGCGTTCATATTGAATTCTTATTGGGCAAGTACCAAATTTATACGGGGTGATGGTATGCTCTAATCGAGACAAGAAGTTATCACTCACTTCCTGCATTTTCACCGTCATTTTTATGTTTTTAACCCGCTTTTCACGAACAGATTCAATACTTGCAACTTCGCGAGCGGTCATTGTAATACCACCTGAGAAGTTATCAAAGCTGACCACACCAGATATCACCAAGATATTGTTCATTTGCAGCAGTTCTTGGTAAGTTTCGAACTGTTCAGGAAATAAACGAATATCAATTCGGGCACTTTTATCATCCAGTGTCAGTAGTCCCCAACGCTTTCCTTTTTTATTAATTAAGGTACGCGCATTAATCACTAAACCTGCCGCTGTAGACGTTACATCACGTTCCGTCGGTTGTAAATCGACAAGTCGACCCGACACATAGTTTTTAAGCTCACTACGGTATTGATTAATTGGGTGACCGGTCAAGTAAAGTCCCAGTGTTTCGCGTTCACCTTCCAACCATTCGTTATCGGTAAATTTAGGCGCTTGCACAAATGCTGCGGCAACTTCCTCTGGCTCCGTTGCCAATAAACCAAATAAATCGCTTTGGCCTAGTGCTTCAGCTTTATTGTGTTGATCGGCCGATTTAAGCGCATCAGGTAAGCTGGCAATTAAAATAGAGCGTGCACTTTGTGTTTGCTCTGGACCCAATTTATCCATCGCGCCGGACATAATCAGTTTTTCAATCACACGTTTATTTAAACGCTTAATATCGACGCGCGCACAGAAATCAAATAAATCTTTAAATGGACCGCCCGCTTCTCGCGCTTCTAAAATTGCGTCTACTGGCCCTTCGCCTACACCTTTAATTGCTCCAATACCGTAAACAATTTCGCCTTGATTATTTACCGTAAACTTATATAAACCAGAGTTCACATCAGGCGGTAATAATGTGAGTTTCATATTCTCACATTCATCAACAAGGGTAACAATCTTATCGGTGTTATCCATATCGGCTGACATAACTGCCGCCATAAACTCTGCTGGATAATGGGTTTTCATCCACAGCGTTTGATAAGATACTAGCGCGTATGCTGCCGAGTGCGATTTGTTAAAGCCGTAACCTGCGAATTTTTCTACAAGGTCGAAGATCTTCATCGCAAGTTCGCCGTCTACGCCATTTTGCTTTGCGCCATCCTCAAAGGTTGAACGCTGCTTGGCCATTTCTTCCGGCTTTTTCTTACCCATAGCACGACGCAGTAAGTCAGCGCCACCAAGGCTATACCCTGCTAGTACCTGAGCAATCTGCATTACCTGTTCTTGGTAAAGAATAATGCCATAGGTTGGCTCTAAGATAGGCTGCAAGCTTTCGTGCTGATATTGCGCATCTGGGTAAGATACTTCTTCTCGTCCGTGCTTACGGTCGATAAAGTTATCTACCATGCCCGATTGCAATGGACCTGGACGGAAAAGTGCAACCAGTGCGATCATGTCTTCAAAGCAGTCGGGCTTTAAGCGACGGATAAGGTCTTTCATGCCGCGTGATTCAAGCTGGAATACTGCGGTTGTTTCGGCGCGCAGTAATAATTCAAAACTCGGTGGATCATCAAGCGGAATAGCGGCGATATCGATATGTTCTTTTTGCTCACGCGTTAAGCGCTCATTGGCCATATCGATAGCCCATTGTAAGATGGTTAAGGTGCGTAACCCTAAGAAGTCGAACTTAACAAGACCTGCTGTTTCTACATCGTTTTTATCAAACTGCGTAACCGGGAATTTACCCTCGTCATCACAATAAAGTGCAGCAAAATCAGTAATGGTTGTCGGTGAAATAACAACACCACCGGCGTGTTTACCGGCATTACGTGTACAGCCTTCTAAAATTCGGCACATATCGATAAGTTCTTTTACTTCATCGTCTGTGTCGTAGGCCTCTGGCAAGCGCGGTTCAACGTCAAAGGCTTTTGCCAGTGTCATGCCCGGATCGCCCGGTACTAATTTTGAAATACGGTCAACAAAACCATAAGGGTGACCTAGTACACGGCCTACATCGCGTATTACAGCTTTTGCCGCCATCGTACCAAAAGTAATGATCTGCGATACCGCATCACGGCCATAGAGTTTAGCAACGTGGTCGATTACTTCATCGCGTCGGTCCATACAGAAATCGACGTCGAAATCGGGCATGGATACACGTTCTGGGTTTAAGAAACGCTCGAAAAGTAAGTCAAATTGCAGTGGATCAAGATCGGTGATCTTTAGCGCATAAGCAACTAATGAACCTGCACCTGAACCACGGCCTGGACCCACCGGAATAATGTTATCTTTACTCCACTGGATGAATTCCATTACGATTAAGAAGTAACCAGGGAAACCCATTTGGTTAATTACGTCAAGTTCAATTCTTAAGCGGTCATCATATTCGACGCGTTTGACTTTGCGATCTTCTTCATCGGGGAATAAGAACTGTAAACGTTCTTCCAGACCATCTTCTGATACTTTTACTAAGAAGTCTTCAATCGACAAAGAACCCGTTGGGTAATCTGGTAAGAAGTAAGTGCCAAGTTGAATGGTAACATTACAACGTTTGGCAATTTCTACCGAGTTTTCCAGTGCTTCTGGAATATCCGAGAACAACTCACACATTTGTTCTTCGGTTTTTAAATATTGCTGCTCTGAAAAACGTTTAGGACGGCGTTTATCATCAAGGGTAAAACCATCGTGAATAGCAACACGAATTTCATGGGCTTCAAAGTCTTCTTTATTGAGAAACACGACTTCGTTGGTGGCAACAACCGGCAAACCTGAGTATTGAGCATAAGCCACCGCACTATGCAAATAATCTTCTTCTTGCTCGCGTTCAGTGCGCGTTAGCTCAATATAGTAATGATCTTTAAAGTGTTCTAAATAAAAGTTACCAATGGATTTGGTTAAGTCATTATTGCCTTTTAATAAGGCTTTACCTAAATCACCGTCTTTGGCACCTGAAAGTAAAATAAGGCCTTCTTTATGCTCAATAAGCCACTCTTTATCAACCATAGGTCGTTGCATAAGGTGACCGCGTTGATAGGCTTTGGAAATAAGCAGTGTAAGGTTCTTATAGCCCGCATTATTTTTAGCAAGTACGACCAAACGACAAGGCTCATCGGGAAATTCAGGACTGTGTAACCACAGATCAGCGCCAACAATGGGTTTAATACCAGCACCATGCGCAGCACCGTAAAAGCGCACTAAACCGCACAAGTTCATTTGATCAGTAATGGCAAATGCAGGCATATTCAGCTCTGCAATTTTACCGACGATAGGCTTAGTTTTTGCTAAGCCGTCCACCATTGAATAATCACTGTGAACACGTAAGTGTATAAATTTAGGGTCTTGCATTATCTGCCTAACTTGATTGACCAAGCATTAATTAGCAATTGTTGGTCTGTTCTATTATTGTTTTTACGGGCTTAAAGCTTTGTCTATGATGCGGCGTAACACCGTGAAGTGCAAGTGCTTCTAAATGCGCCTTGGTTGGGTAACCTTTATGGCCGGCAAAGCCATAATTTGGGTACTCAGTATCGAGAGCTTTCATTTCGTTATCACGGGTCACTTTGGCAAGGATTGATGCCGCGCTAATTTCGGCAACTAAGCTATCACCTTTCACAACGGCTTGTGCAGGTACAGTGATATCGGGTAAACGATTGCCATCAATAAAGACAAACTCGGCAGGAATATTAAGCCCTTCCACCGCGCGCTTCATGGCAAGCATGGTAGCATGCAAAATATTAAGCTCGTCAATTTCTGCTACGCTGGCGCGGGCAATATTAAAGCACAGCGCCTTTTCAATAATTTCTTCGTAAAGTGCCAAGCGCTTTTTTTCGGTTAGCTTTTTTGAATCGGCAAGACCCACGATTGGCTTTGATGGATCTAAAATAACCGCAGCCGTGACCACATCGCCCACGAGCGGACCACGCCCTACTTCATCAACACCTGCAATAAGTTGCGTATTTGGACGAATAATCTCAGTCATGTTTGTTCTCTAT
Organism: Pseudoalteromonas sp. XMcav1-K; assembly: GCF_044005875.1. NCBI lineage: Bacteria > Pseudomonadati > Pseudomonadota > Gammaproteobacteria > Alteromonadales > Pseudoalteromonadaceae > Pseudoalteromonas > Pseudoalteromonas sp. XMcav1-K. The sequence continues at coordinate 74,981 of NZ_JBIPJE010000041.1, forward strand.
TACGTTACTTACAGCCAGCGCCGCTTGTTTACTGGCATCGAGCCTTAATGACTTATGCATTTCATAAAACGTTTGTTTTAATGCTGTTTGATCTTCTTCTAGCAATGGTTTTAAAGTTGCTGCCAAGTTTTCAGGGGTTAAATCATTTTGTAATAATTCAGGCACTAGTTGCTTGCCCGCTAATAAATTAGGCAGTGAAAAGTGCTCAATGTTAAATTTAAATAAGCGTGTCACTAAGTGATATGTCAGGGCTTTTAGCTTGTAGCCAACCACCATTGGGCGTTTAAGTAACATGCATTCAAGTGCTGCCGTACCCGAAGCTAAGAGCACCGCATCAGCGGCGGTCATCACTTCACGCGACTTGCCATCAACAAGGGTAAATATATCTACCGCATTGTGCTTGGTTGCGCCAGTTAAAAACTCTTCTTTACGTTTTTCATTAACTAAAGGCACCAGTACTTTCAACTCGGGTATCTCTGCTTTAAGTAATAACACCGCTTGAATATAGGGTTCACTTAATAAAGTAACTTCAGAGCCTCGACTACCTGGCAAAACAGCTAACACTTTATCTGTAGCTGATAAATCAAACAGCGTTCTACTGGCAATTTGTTCATCTTCGAGCGGTAACTCATCCGCCAACGTATGGCCGACAAACGCACATGGAATATTGTGTTTATCGTAAAACGCTTTTTCAAATGGTAATAATGCAAGCACTAAATTAGTGGCTTCTGCCACTTTAAAAACACGTTTTTCACGCCATGCCCATACCGATGGGCTAACATAATGCACGGTTTTAATACCAGCAGCCTTTAACGGCTTTTCAACGCGTAAGTTAAAATCGGGTGCATCAATGCCAATAAAAATATCAGGCGGGTTGTCGATAAAACGCTGTACAATTTGCTTTTTAATGCTGAGTAGACGAAATAACTTAGGCAGGACTTCAAAAACGCCCATTACGGCGAGTTCTTCCATTTGAAAATGGGTTTTAAACCCTTCAGCCAGCATACGCGGACCGCCAATGCCCTCAAATGTGGCATTTGGGTAATGCTGTTTTAGTGCTTTAATTAAACCTGCACCTAAAATATCGCCGGAGTGTTCCCCGGCGATAAGTGCAATTCGAAGTGGCTCATCCGAGATCATTAACGAATTAACCCTCGACTTGAGTTTCTAGCAAAATCAATCATGTTTTGCACTGCTTTGAACTGCTCGGCTTCTTTTTCCATTTCAACAAGTGCCGCATCCAGTTTATTACCTTTACGATATAACTGCTTGTATGCGCGACGTAATGCCATGATTTCGTCTGACTCAAAGCCACGACGTTTTAGACCTTCAGTGTTGATTGCCACAGGACGTGCTGGTGTGCCGATAGTTGTTACAAACGGTGGTACATCTTGGTTAACACCAGAGTACATGCCAATAAACGCATGTGAACCGATATGACAAAACTGATGAATACCTGAGTTGCCCGCCAAAATTACCCAGTCGCCAATATGTACGTGACCAGCCGCACTTGCGTTATTAGCGAAAATACAGTTATTGCCTATCACGCAGTCATGGGCAACGTGTGTATACGCCATAAATAGGTTATTTGAGCCAATCTTGGTGATGCCTTCATCCTGAATGGTACCACGGTGGATTGTGGCACATTCGCGGATCACGTTGTTGTCACCAATAATCAGCTTGGTTGGTTCATCCTTGTACTTTTTGTCTTGGCACGCTTCACCCACTGAAGCGAACTGGAAAATATGATTGCCAGAACCAATTGTTGACGGCCCTTTTATCACTACGTGTGATTCGATGATACAATCATCACCAATCACCACGTCGTTACCGATGTAGCTGTAAGGACCAACTTTTACGTTGTTGCCAAGTTGAGCGCCAGGCTCAATAATTGCAGTAGGATGGATCACTTATTATAACTCTCTTCTTGCACACATTAACTCAGCTGAACACACTACTTTGCCGTCAACTCTCGCTTCACCATAGAACTTCCACATGTTGCGGCGTTCTTTTAAGAATTCAACGTGTAAGTGCATTGTGTCACCTGGTAACACAGGTTGTTTAAAGCGTGCGTTATCAATGGCTGCAAATAAATATAGCTCATTGTCGCCACGGTTTTCAGTTGTTTTAAAACCTAATAGACCTGTTGCTTGTGCTAATGCTTCTAAAATCATTACGCCAGGGAAAATTGGCTGCTCAGGGAAGTGGCCTGTGAAAATTGGCTCATTTGCTGTGACATTTTTAATCGCGTGAAGCGTTTTGCCCGGCTCAAAGTCAACGACCTTATCAACCAATAACATTGGGTAACGATGCGGTAATAGCTTTAGGATTTCTTGAATATCAAAGCTGTTTAGTTGTTCTGCCAAAATGTGTTTCCTTAACCTAACTAATCTCTTCGCGCCCGTATTTATACTGCGCGATAATTTAGTACGTGACGAAGACTACTCGTCACGCTCCGGCAATGATTTTTCCACTGCCTTTAATCGCTTATTAATTGCTGAAAGCTGTCGTAACTGTGCCATATTACGACGCCAGTCTTTATTCTCACTGTGCGGTACACCCGAAGAATAGACACCCGGTTTATCAATGCCACTAATTACCATTGACATACCCGTTAAAACAACACCATCGGCAATTTCAATATGTCCTGCGATACCTGACAAGCCACCAATTTGGCAGTACTTGCCAATGGTTGTACTGCCCGCAATTACCGTACATCCTGCAATCGCGGTACCTTCTTTAACCACGACATTATGCGCGATTTGTACTTGGTTATCGATAATCACGTTGCGCTCGATGATAGTATCATCAATGGCGCCACGGTCGATGGTTGTACTTGCGCCAACTTCAACATTATCGCCAATAACAACAGTACCAAGCTGCGGGATTTTCACCCACTGACCTTTTTCATTGGCGTAGCCAAATCCATCGGCACCGATTACGGTATTAGCATGAACTAAACACGAATTACCAATTTCAACTTGATGATAAATCGTTACATTAGCCCAAATTTTCGTATTGGTCCCTATTTTAGCACCCTTACCAATAAAGCTACCAGCACCAATTGAACTGCCAGCAGCAATTTCAACACCTTCTTCAATCACCACATTGGCACCAACTGATACTGATTGATCAAGCTTTGCCGTTGGGTCAATGATTGCCGAAGGGTGAACATTAGTTGCAGGTTCTGGCGTGGTGTCCATCGCTTGCGCTAACAGCGCGTAGGCTAAGTACGGATTCGCAACAATAATTTTATTACCAGTAAAGTAATCTGCATCTTGCGGTGACAAAATCACCGCACCTGCTTGGGTACTGGCAAGTTTGCTGCGGTACTTTTTGTTAGCGAGAAAACCAATCTCGTTGCCGGTCGCATTTTCTAGGGTTGCTATACGAGAAATGCTGAGCGAGTCGTCACCGACCAGCTCAGCATTTAAAATCTCAGCGATTTGCTGTAATTTCATAAGCTTTATTATTTAGCCTTTGCTACACGCTCTGCTACTTTAGAGGTGATGTTATCCACTGATTTTTCGTTGAAGTAAAGAAGTGAACCTACTGGTTTTACTTCGTCGTACTTACCTGCTTTACCTTCTGCAGCGATAGCATCAAAGATCACAGTCTCTAGCTTTTTAGTTTCCTGTGCTTGACGCATTTGCATTTCTTGCTGAAGTGGCTGACCTTGCTCTTGCAATGCTTTTTGTAGCTCTTGAATTTTCTTTTGGCTTGCTTCTTTTTGCGCTTTGCTCATTGTCGCGTTTTCACGCTGGTATTTTTCAACTTCAAAACGAATATCGCCTTGTAGTTTTTCAAGTGCTTGTCTGCGCTCGCGGAACTCTTCTTCTAGCGTTGCTTTAATCGCAGACGCCTGCGGAGAACCACTAAATACTTGTTGTACATTTACAACAGCAACTTTGTGAGCGAATGAACTTGCAGAAGCACCCATTAGAAAAGTAGCTAACAAAGTCATGGCGGTTGTTTTAATCATTTTATTCACGAATTTATTCCTTTTAGAATGTGTTACTAATGTTGAAGCTGATGCCTTTAGTCTTATCATCATCTTCTTTTTTCAGTGGGTAGGCAAAACTAATTACCATAGGGCCCATAGGCGAAATCCACTGGATAGATAAACCTGCTGACGAACGGAAGCGACTTGGATCTGAATAATCTTCAAGTATCGCTCGCTCATCCGGCGTTAAGTTAGAGTAGCGGTCTACATCGAACTCTGTATCCCAAACATTCGCCGCATCAATAAATAAGCTGGTACGCACCGAACTGCTGTTTTCGTCATCAAGAAACGGCGTAGGTACTATCATTTCAAGTCCAGCCACGGCTTTTACGTTACCACCGATACGACCCGCTGTTCGAATTGTATCAAATTGAGGATCGCTACCAATTGGCCCTTGAGTACCATCAGGGTTTGGTGTGCCCGGTAACCAATTAGGAGATACTACAATCGCTTGTGGCAAGATTGTATTACGCTCAAAGCCACGTAAATCCATTTCAGAAATACGGAAGAATTCCTGTACTGGTAAAATCTGATCGTAACCATTGGTAGTACCGTAACCATTACCGTAACCAAATCCAGCTTTCGCTGAAAATGCCCACTTGTGGTTAGTGCTTAGTGGCCAGTAGAAACGCGAATCATAGTTGATCTTAAAGTAGTTAAGATCTGAATTAGGTGTCGTTGCTTTAAACGTTAAGCTTTGTTTAGAACCTGCCGTTGGGAACATACCGCGGTTAAGCGTTACACGTGACCAACCAGCACTTAATTCAAGCTTTAAGAATTCGAAACCTGCATCCGGGTTTTCTGGATCTAAGAACGTCTCACGCATAATACGTGTTTGTTCATATTCTGAGAGTTCAGATAAGAATTCTTTAGAAACCGTCGCACCAAAGTTAAGTCGGTTGTTGGCGTTTACCGGAATACCGATATTTGAACCAATACCATAACGCTTGCTCTTATAGTTGATCAGGCTGTATTTACTTGCATCAAAGTTTGAGAAGAAAATTGAGTTACCTAAACTAATACCGTCTTTCGTAAAATACGGGTCGGTATGTGACAAGCTTACGTTTTGAGAACCTTTCGCCGTACTTACGTTAAAGGCTACTTGGTCACCCGTACCTAAAAAGTTCGATTCGCTTACACCAATATTAAATTGCAGCTTATTGTATGAACCGTATGCAAGACCTGCGTTAAAGCTACCAGCTGATTGCTCTTTAACGGTAAAATCAACATCTACTTGGTCATCTTTACCCGGTACCGGCGATACATCAAACTCAACGTTTTCCATATACATTAAGCGCTGAACTTGTAATTTAGAGCGCTCAAGCGTGTTATTTGATAGCCACGCACCTTCTAACTGGGTAATTTCACGACGAATTACTTCATCCGACGTAATTTCATTACCACCAATGTTAATACGACGCACATAAATACGCTTACCAGGGTCAACTGATAGCGTTAATTTTACTTCTTTATTTTCTTCGTCAATATCAGGAATGGTACGTACTTCAGCATTGGCATAACCAAAACGTGCAAGGTAGTTTTTGATAAACTCTTCCGATGCAGTAACCACTGAGCCGTTGTATAGTTTGCCCGTTTTAAGTGGAATAACCGCACGAATTAACTCTTCACGGCCGAGCAAGTCACCCATAAAGTCGAATTCTTTAACAGTAAATTGCTCACCTTCGGTAACGTTTACTGTAACGTATACTGATTCTTTATCAGGGCTTACTGACACTTGCGTTGAATCAATATTGAATTTCAAATAACCGCGGTCTAGGTAGTAGCTACGTACTTTCTCTAAGTCACCTTGTACCGTTTGCTTTTGGTATCTGTCATTTGACATAAACATATACCAAGGCAAATCTTGACGCGATTCAGCCAATGCGAGAAGTTCTTCGTCAGAAAATAACTCGTTACCAACGATGTTGATTTGACGAATTGACGCAGCATCGCCTTCTTTGAATTCAAGCTTTAGCTTTACACGGTTACGTGGCAAGCGTGATACTGATACTTCAATAGCCGCGTTGTATTTACCAATACCGTGGAAAAATTCAACAAGACCTTTTTCAAGGCCATCTACAACAACCATATCAAGTGGTTCACCTTTACGGATCCCCTGTTGCTCAAGACTGTCGTTAAGTTGCTCATCTTTAATATCTTTGTTGCCTTCGAACTCGATGATGCTGATAGTTGGTCTTTCGGTTACTTGAAAGATAACCGCATCACCATCACGTACCACCTTGATGTTGTCAAAGTGGCCTGAGCCGTAAAGCGCTTTGATTGTTTTTGAAATTGTGTAACTGTCGAGGTTATCACCAATGTTAATTGGAATATGCGTTAATGCTGCACCTAGTGCAACACGCTGCAATCCTTCAACTCTTAAATCTTCTACAATAAAGGAGTCTTGTTGGCCGAGAGCAGTATAACTCGCTCCCAATAAACTTATTACAGCCAATTGTTTTCTTATAGCCATGTTATTATTTGATTTCCTTTATAACCGCGTAAAATCGTTAAACAGCGCAAGGCAAGTTAACAATATAAGGATTAGCGCACCAATCCTAAAACCTAATTCTTGTGTCTTTTCAGAGACTGGCTTTTTTCGGATAAGTTCAATGATGTAATACATTAAATGACCGCCATCTAAAATTGGTAGCGGCAACAAATTGAAAAAACCAATACTTACACTAACAAATACTAAGAACTCCAATAACGGCATAATACCACTACTGGTGCTGGCTCCAGCGCCAATTGCCACTCCCACTGGACCACTTAGATTCGCAACAGAGACTTGTCCTGTTATCAAATTAACTACTGTTGCAAAACTGACATTGATTAGTTGAATTGTTTTATCAACACCCAAAACAATGGCATCAAATACGCCGTATTGTTGTGTTGAAATCATCCACGATGGCCAATTTTCAACAAAGGGTATCACACCTAAGTAGCCTTGATTAAGCCCTTGCTCACTTTTTTTGCTACCAGGAGTAACCTCAATATTTAGCTTGTCATTACCGCGGCTTATAGTAAGCAATAATGGCGTATTTGGCGAGCGCTGAATTCGCGTGACAAATGCTTGCCACGATGGCATTGCTTCACCATTAACTAAATGAATTTCATCATCTACCTGAAGCCCACCAAATTCAGCTGGGCTGCCTTTTTGCACATGACCAAGGCGCATGGTCTCTGCAGGTCTGAACGGTTTAATACCGATATCAACAATGGGGTTGCCGTCGTCTTTTAACTGCCAATTAGATAAATCGAGATACGTTTGTTGATAGCCTATATTATCGTCTTTAACACTAACGCGTACTTGCTGCTCGCCAATATTTTCCATCAAAACCAATAAGGTTTCACGCCAGCCATATACGTCTTTGTCGTTTATCGCGGTAATCTGTTGTCCTGCTTGCAACCTTGCTTGCTCTGCTAAGCTGCCAGGCACCACCTCGCCAATAACAGGCAGAAGTGAGCGCACACCAACCATAAACATAATGGCAGATACAATAATGGCGAAAATAAAATTCGCCATTGGTCCTGCAGCAACCACCGCAATGCGTTGGTAAACTGATTTGTTATTGAACGCTAAATGACGTTCATCGCTCGCAACCTCTTCAACACGTTCATCGAGCATTTTCACGTAACCACCCAGTGGGATCGCCGCGACAACGTATTCGGTGCCGAGTTTGTCGTGCCATTTAAACAAAGGTTTGCCAAAACCAATTGAAAAACGCAGCACTTTAACACCACAGCGCCTTGCTACCCAAAAGTGACCATATTCATGAACGACAACAATAATGCCAATGACTAATATAAACGACAGTAAGTTCCACAAAAATTCCATTAACAACTCCCTGCAATCATATTCGTTGCATAATGACGCGCTTCGCTATCAAGCTGCAAAATAATATCTAGGTCATTAATTTTTAGCTGTTTATGACTCTTTGCGATTTTATCGAGTACCTGAGCATTGATTTTATAAATGTCTAAAAAGCTGATTTTCTTTGCCAGAAATGCGGCCACAGACACTTCATTCGCAGCATTGATTGTGGTGGTTGCGTACTGCCCTTCTGAACAAGCATCTATTGCAAGCTTTAAATTTGGGTAACGCTCAAAGTCTGGTGCGTTAAAACTAAAATCAAGCATATTAGTGAAATCCAGTGGTTCAACACCCGCCTCAATGCGCTTTGGAAACGCTAAAGCGTGTGCGATTGGCGTACGCATATCAGGATTGCCCATTTGTGCCAATACCGAACCATCGGTGTATTGCACCATTGAGTGGATAATACTTTGTGGATGGATAATTACTTGAATATCACTTGGCTCAGCGTTAAATAGCCACTTTGCTTCAATAAACTCTAAGCCCTTATTCATCATGGTGGCTGAATCAACTGATATTTTCTGACCCATATCCCAATTTGGATGGGCGACAGCTTCATCAACTGAAACATTGGCAAAGGTGCTTAAGTCGCGCGTTCTAAATGGGCCGCCTGAGCCCGTTAACAAAATTTTGCTGACACCATGCTGCTTTAAATTTGCGCTGTAACAATGCTCTTGCACACCTGCTGGCATCGCCTGAAAAATCGCATTGTGTTCACTATCAATCGGCAATAACGTCGCGCCTGATTGCTTCACTGCATCAATAAAAAGCTCGCCTGACATGACAAGTGACTCTTTATTTGCCAGTAACACGCGCTTACCGGCTTTAATCGCTGCAAGTGTTGGCAATAAACCCGCGGCGCCAACAATAGCAGCCATTACCGCATCAACGTTATCGTCACTGGCCACATCAGCTGCCGCTTGTTGGCCACACAGCACCTTGGTTGAAATTCCCAAGCGCGTAATTTCAGCCTCAAGTTGTTTTGCAGCATCAGGGCATTGCATTACAGCGTATTGTGGTAAAAACTGCGTGCATTGCTTTGCCATTAAGCGCCAATTTCGACCAGCGACCAGCGCAAACACCTGATAAGCGTCTACGTTTCTTGCAATGACATCTAAGGTGCTAGTGCCAATCGAACCTGTAGAGCCTAGAACGGTAATACGTTGCATTACGCCACCAAGGTCCACGCATAAAATGCAGCGAAAAGCGGTGCCGCAGCAGTCAAACTATCTATCCGGTCTAAAATACCGCCGTGGCCAGGTAAACATGAGCCGCTGTCTTTCAAACCAACTTCCCGCTTAAACATGCTCTCTAATAAGTCACCTACTGCTGAGAACAAGGCGACAACAGCGGCCATTGCAGCGTAAATAAACCATTTATCGCTTGGTACCTTAGTAAAATAGCAAAATGCTAAAACAAAAATCGCAGAACAAATTAGACCGCCAACTAGCCCCTCGATGGTTTTATTTGGGCTAACTAATGGCATTAATTTATGTTTGCCAAGATTTTTACCTGAGAAGTAAGCACCAATATCAGCACTCCACACAATACCCAGTACAACCATAATCAGAATTGAACCTTGTGTCGCGTTTGTTGCATATTCGCTGCTGCGAAGCACATTAAGCGCTAGCCACATAGGTAACAAGGTGAGTAAACCTGCAATTGCGCGCATCATTAAGCCAGCGTGCCATGCTTTTGCGGTTCTAGGATAAGTCCATACCAGTGCGCAGGCAACAAGCCACCAGGCAACAGCAAGCGTAAATACGTAATTAGCCGAGCCAACAAGTTGGCCATTTTGCCATAAGCTTTCAATCGGCCAGTACATGTTCGCAATAAATAGAATAACTGCCATGCCAGCAACATAGCTGATGCGAGATGCGAATTTTTTAAGCCCCATAAATGCCGACCACTCCCACGCAGAGAGTAATACAATCAATCCGGCAATTAAGCTAAACAATTCAAGTGGTGTAAAAAAAACTAGTGCAAGTGCAGCTGGCGCTAGCACTAAAGAAGTCAGTATGCGTTTTATTAACAAATCAAATTACCCTATAAAAATCACGATTGAGCGAGTAGTTCTTTTATTTGTTCGCCAGTACAACCAAAGCGACGCTCTCGTGAAACATAACACGCAATTGCATCTGCAAATGCCTGTTCATTAAAATCTGGCCAAAGTGTATCAGTAAAATAAAGTTCAGCGTAAGCAGCTTGCCATAATAAAAAGTTGCTTATGCGTAAGTCGCCTCCTGTGCGAATTAACAAATCAAGTGGCGCTTGTTCTTGCATACTAATGTACTGTGACAGTTTAGTTTCATCAATATCATCAGCAGCTATTTCGCCATTCTCAACCTGTTTTGCCAGTTGTTTCGCAGCGTTTGCTATGTCCCATTGTCCGCCATAGTTAGCTGCGATATTAAGTGTTAAGCCGGTGTTATCCATGGTCATTTGCTCTGCTTTTGCTACACTTTTTTGTAGCTTCTCAGAGAAACGACTAATATCACCAATTACTTTCAACTTGACGTTATTTTTATCGAGTTTTTTTACTTCGTTGGTCAACACAAACATGAAAAGCTCCATTAAGGTGCTGACTTCTTGTTCCGGACGTCGCCAGTTTTCACTGCTAAATGCAAAAAGCGTTAATGATTCGATATTTAGTTGGCGACAAAATTTTACCGCATTACGCACCGATTCGACGCCCTTTTTATGACCAAACACACGAGGCTTACCCTTAGCTTGTGCCCAACGCCCATTGCCATCCATAATAATAGCAACATGACGCGGTAAGCTTTGTTGGGTAATAGCATCCTTAGTGATTGTCATTAAGTGTCGTTTCCTAAAGTAAAAAGCGCCGTCTAGTATACCCTAGACAGCGCTTTAAAACTAATAATTTAGTTGTTCAATGATTGAGCGCAAAAGCGTTCAAAAATTGATTTAGATTTCCATTAATTCCGCTTCTTTAGCAGCTAAAATAGCATCCATTTCTTTGATGTATTTATCTGTTAGCTTCTGAACTTCGTCATCACTTTGACGCGCTTCATCTTCTGAAATTTCTTTGTCTTTAAGTAGTGCTTTAACGTCTGAGTTAGCATCACGGCGAATGTTACGAACTGCAACACGACCACCTTCAACTTCACCACGCACGATCTTAATAAGATCTTTACGACGCTCTTCTGTAAGCGGTGGTAATGGTACGCGAATAACTGTACCTGCAGACATAGGGTTTAAACCTAAATCTGACGCCATAATTGCTTTTTCAACTGCTTGCGTAAGTGTTTTGTCAAACACAGTAATCGCAAGTGTACGGTTATCTTCAATTGTTACGTTACCCACTTGGTTAAGTGGTGTATCAGCACCGTAGTAAGATACTTGAATACCGTCTAAAAGGCTTGGATGTGCGCGGCCTGTGCGAATTTTTGATAATTGTGAGCCAAGCGCGTCAACACTTTTTTGCATACGTTCTGCAGCATGCTGTTGGATTTCTTTAATCACGTTAATCTTCCTAACTAATAGCTTATTCTGCTGATTTATGTGTAATCAGCGTACCTTCATCTTCACCAAGGATAACACGTTTTAACGCGCCTGGTTTATTCATGTTAAATACACTGATTGGCATATTGTGGTCACGAGCTAGGGTAAATGCCGCTAGGTCCATCACCTTTAATTCTTTTTCAATTACTTCGTTGTAAGTTAATGTTGGGTAAAGCGTTGCTTCAGGGTTTTTCACCGGATCATCGCTGTATACGCCGTCAACTTTAGTCGCTTTTAAAACGGTATCTGCTTCAATTTCAATACCGCGTAAACACGCAGCAGAGTCGGTAGTGAAGAATGGGTTACCGGTACCCGCAGAGAAAATAACAACACGACCGGTTTTTAGTAAGCTAATTGCTTCAGCCCAGTTATACGCGTCACATACACCGTTAAGTGGAATCGCTGACATTAAACGTGCATTTACATAGGCACGGTGCAGTGCATCACGCATTGCAAGGCCATTCATCACGGTTGCAAGCATGCCCATGTGGTCACCAACAACACGGTTCATACCGTTTTCAGCAAGTGTACCGCCACGTAGGAAGTTACCACCACCGATTACCACACCTACCTCAACGCCTAACTCTACAAGTTCTTTAATTTCTTGTGCCATACGGTCAAGAATTGATGGGTCGATACCAAAGCCTTCTTGGCCCATTAAAGCTTCACCGCTTAATTTAAGTAAAACTCGTCTAAAAACTGGCTTACGATTTGTGTTCATAGTAATCCTGGCTGAAAAAGTTGCAAAAAATAACCGCGCTAATGATAGCGCGGTTATTCTAAATAATTTTATCTCTTAGCGCAAAAGCAAAAGCCATTTTGCTAAGTGAAAAAAGTCGATTACTCGCCTTTAGCTGCTGCGATTTGTGCAGCTACTTCAGCAGCGAAGTCTTCTTCTTTCTTCTCGATACCTTCACCTACTTCTAGGCGAGTGAAACCAGAGATAGTCGCGCCTTTCTCTTTAAGGAATTCGCCAACTGTTTTCTTAGGTTCCATGATAAATGCTTGACCAGTAAGAGAGATCTCACCAGTGAACTTCTTCATACGACCAACAACCATCTTCTCAGCGATTTCTGCTGGCTTACCTTCGTTCATTGCGATTTCAACTTGAACCGCTTTCTCTTTCTCTACAACCTCAGCAGGTACATCTTCTGGGTTAAGGAAATCAGGCTTAGAAGCAGCAACGTGCATAGCAACGTGCTTAAGTGTTTCTTCGTCAGCTTCACCAGTAACAACAACACCGATACGGTCGCCGTGACGGTATGCAGACGCTTTGTCACCATCGATGTACTCAACGCGACGAACGTTGATGTTTTCACCGATTTTAGCAACTAGTGCAACACGTGTTTCTTCGAATTGAGCTTTTAGCGTTTCAATGTCAGTTTTTGATTCAGCAGCAGCGTCAAGAACAGTGTTAGCAAAACCTAAGAAGTTTTCGTCTTTAGCAACGAAGTCAGTTTGACAGTTAACTTCTAGAAGTGCAGTGAAACCAGCACCTTGCTTGATAAGGATTGTACCTTCTGCAGCGATGTTACCCGCTTTTTTAGCAGCTTTAGCAGCACCGCTCTTACGCATGTTCTCGATCGCTAGATCGATGTCACCGTTAGTTTCAGTTAGTGCTTTTTTACAATCCATCATGCCAGCGCCAGTGCGCTCGCGTAATTCTTTAACTAGGGCAGCAGTTACAGCCATTAGTATGTCCTCAAATCCAAAATCTATTTAAAATAAGCGGGAGCAAGCTCCCCCTAATCATCAGAATACCAAGCTTTCTATGATCGTTTCATGAAAGCTTGGTAAGCGCTATTACTCAGCTTCTACGAAGTCGTCTTTTTCAGCTTGAACAGCGATGTTGCTTTCACGGCCTTCAACAGCCACGTCAGCTACAGCGTTAGTGTAAAGCTGGATAGCACGGATAGCATCGTCGTTACCAGGGATGATGAAATCAACACCATCTGGGTTTGAGTTAGTATCAACAACAGATACTACTGGGATGCCTAGGTTGTTTGCTTCTTTAATAGCAATGTGCTCGTGATCAGCGTCGATAACGAAGATAGCGTCTGGAAGACCGCCCATGTTCTTGATACCGCCAAGGCTCTTTTCAAGCTTTTCCATTTCACGAGTAAGCATTAACGCTTCTTTCTTAGTTAATTTTTCGAAAGTACCGTCTTGGCTTTGAGTTTCAAGGTCTTTAAGACGCTTGATTGACTGACGAACTGTTTTCCAGTTAGTTAGCATACCACCTAACCAACGGTGGTTTACGTAGAACTGGTCAGAACGTAGTGCAGCTTCTTTAACTGCTTCGCTTGCAGCGCGCTTAGTACCAACGAAAAGGATTTTACCTTTGTTTGATGCTACGCCTTTAAGGAAAGACATTGCTTCGTTGAATAAAGGTACAGTTTTCTCTAGGTTGATGATATGTACGCGGTTACGTGCACCGAAGATGAACGGCTTCATCTTAGGGTTCCAGTAACGTGCTTGGTGACCGAAGTGTACGCCAGCTTGTAGCATATCGCGCATAGAAACGTTTGCCATTTTAATATTCCTCTGTAATTTTGGGTTAGGCCTCCACATATCCCATAGCACCAACAGTTCGCATTTTGCTCACTGCACCCAAGTGTATGTGCCGATATGTGTGTGTGTTAAAAATTAAAGTTTATGTGTATTCACTACAATCAACTCAAAAATCCCGAGGAAATTTAAATTTTAATTGTAAAAATACGGCGCGCTTTATACCATATTAACAAACAGAACTCAAATTTTATGAGTAATTTTCAGTCAAACAACTTAGCTTAAAAGTGTCGTGTTTGACCATAATTAAAGAATTTTGGAGCCTAAATGAGTGCAGTGATTAAAACCCCAGCTGAAATCGAAAAAATGCGAGTTGCAGGACGCTTAGCAGCTGAAGTGTTAGAAATGATTGAGCCTCACGTTAAGGTTGGCGTGACCACAGAAGAGTTAAATCAGATTTGCCACGATTACATTGTAAACGAGCAAGATGCGATCCCAGCTCCTTTGAATTACCACGGTTTTCCAAAGTCAATTTGTACCTCAGTAAACCACGTAATTTGTCACGGTATTCCAAATGATAAAGCGCTAAAGGATGGCGACATTATCAATATTGATATTACGGTAATTAAAGATGGTTACCACGGTGATACTTCTAAAATGTTTTACGTTGGTCAACCATCAATTCAAGCAAAGCGTTTATGTGAAATTACCCAAAAAAGCTTATACCTCGCTATCGAAATGGTAAAACCAGGTGTTCGCTTAGGTGACATCGGTGCCGCAATTCAAAAATATGCTGAAGGTTTTAATTACTCAATTGTACGTGAATACTGTGGTCATGGTATTGGCGCTGAGTTCCACGAAGAGCCACAAGTAATGCACTACGGCAAACCAGGCACAGGTGAAGTACTGCAAGAAGGCATGTGCTTTACCATTGAACCTATGGTAAACGTTGGTAAACGCCAATGTAAGCTGCTAAAAGATGAGTGGACTGTGGTAACAAAAGACCGTTCACTGTCGGCACAATGGGAACACACGCTCCTTGTAACTAAAAACGGAGTTGAAATTCTTACGCTACGATCAGATGATGAGCTTCCGAGAGTGATCGAACACAGCGAATAAGAAGGCCATCAATGGCAATAACAAAAAAATTTACCCAGTTGCTCGCAAAATGCGAGCAACTTGATGACTACAAACACCTTCTAGAACAGTTCTACCTTTGGCTCGAAGAACAATTTTCACATCAGCCGGTCGAGCGCTTAGTAAAAGCCCGCGCACAGTTAATCGACGCGATTTTAAGCCAACTTTATGATCACTATCAATTACGCGAACACGGCGATTTAATTGCCATTGGCGGTTATGGCCGCGGCGAACTGCACCCTTTTTCAGATATCGATTTTTTATTGCTGGTCAATAAAGAACCCAACAAAGAAACGCAAGAAACTATCGCTCAATTTGTCACTTTTTTATGGGATCTGCGCCTCGATATCGGTCATAGCGTTCGCACTATCAAACAAACCATAGAACAGAAAAAAAGCGATGTTAACTTTGCTACCAGCTTGCTTGAATCTCGCTTGGTGTGTGGTGATCCTGATAATTTTGCTCATTTACAAAAAAAGTTAGTAGAGACGTCAGCGTGGAAATCGGATACCTTTTTTATCGCTAAGCGCGATGAACAGGAAATAAGGCATAAAAAATGTCACGGCACGGCGTATAACCTAGAGCCCAATTTAAAAGAAAACCCAGGCGGATTGCGCGACGTACAAACCATTATTTGGGTCGCAAAAAAGCATTTTCGCTCACAAACGCTCGAAGAACTAGTAGAACACGGTTACTTAACGTTTGAAGAGCATCAAGAACTGCTCGAATGTATTGTAAACCTATGGAATATTCGCTTTGCACTGCACCTGGCGGCTGGGCGCATGGAAAACCGGTTACTCTTTGATCATCAACCGGTAGCAGCTAAACTGCTCGGTTTTGGCGACGATGGGCGTGCAGCCGTTGAACGTATGATGAAGCGTCTATTTCGCATTATGGGGCGTGTGCGTGAACTTAACCAAATGCTGTTATCCTACTTCGAACAAAGCATTTTAACAGGCCATGTAAACTACAAAGTAACCAGTATTAACGCTGACTTTGAACAAATTGGCCATCAAATTCGGGTGAAAGATCCGCAAGTATTTTTTCACCGTGAAAAAATTATTGAGCTGTTTTGGCACATTGCAGATAACCCACAGATTACCCATATTTACCCAAGTACAATTCGTTTACTGCGCCAGGTAAGACGTCGTTTGTTAGGCGACTTACAAGATTATTCGCTGTGTCGCACTATGCTGCTCAAGCTTATTTCACACCCGAATGGTATGGGGCGTGCCTTTACGTTAATGCATAAACACGGCATTTTATCGGCGTATTTACCAAATTGGCGTAATATCGTTGGGCAAATGCAGTTTGACCTATTTCATGCTTATACGGTAGATGAACACACCCATCGTTTGATTCAAAATTTGTATCATTATTTCCAACCAGAGTGCGCCAATACGTTCCCGCTGTGTCGTGAAATAGTGGTGCGCATGGAAAAACCAGAGCTATTGTATTTAGCGGGTATTTTCCACGATATTGCCAAAGGTCGCGGTGGTGACCACTCCGAGCTTGGTGCGGTCGATGCCAGAGAATTTGCCAAATTACACGGCTTAACGACCTTTGAGGGTAAGTTTATTGCGTGGCTTGTGGAAAACCATTTACTTATGTCGGTAACAGCACAGCGCAAAGATATTAACGACCCAGATGTAATTGCTGAATTTGCAGCGCGTGTTAAAAATGAAAAGCAACTCGATTACCTTTATTGCTTAACACTTGCTGATATTCGCGCCACCAACGACAACTTGTGGAATGATTGGAAAAGTACACTGCTGCGCGATCTTTATACCCACACACAACGTGCGCTACGCCGTGGTCTTGAAAACCCAATGGATTTACGTGACCAAATTCGCGATAAAAAAGCACAAGCAAAACAACGCTTACTTAATTTAGGTTTTGCAGAAGGTCAAATTGATGCATTGTGGCTGCGCTTTAAGCCCGATTATTTCACGCGTTTTTCAACGCAAATGATTGCATGGCAATGCGAACATATCTTGGCGTCAAAAGATCCTAGTAAAGGGTTGGTGCTGCTTTCTGGTCAACCTATTAATGGCGGTAGCCAAGTATTTGTTTACTGTCCAGACCAAGCCAATTTAGTTGCGCGTTTGGTAGCGGTGTTGGGCGCTAAAAAAGCCAACATATTACACGCGCAAATAATGAATACTAAAGACGGCTATGCAGTTGATAATTTCGTTATTTTAGAACAAAACGGTGAGCCAGTAACGAGCCAAAGTCGTGCCAGTTCAATCAAAAAGTCAATTCAACAAGTTATTGACGAACCAAATAAGAAAGTTCGAGTCAAAAAGAACCGTAAAAAGCGCTTTAAAGGCTTTAATATTAAGCCCCGAGTTATTGTGTCACCACATGGGCGTAAAGACCGCACTCTTGTAGAAATTCAAGTGGTTGACATTCCAGGCTTATTAACCAAAATAACCGATGTATTTTCAAGTTTAGCGTTACATATACACGCCGCGCGCATTACGACCATAGGCGAACGTGCTGAAGATTTCTTTGTGGTATCTAACGCTGACTATAACGCATTAAATGAACAAGAATGTGGCGATTTAAAAAACCGCCTTCTTGAAAAATTCAATTCCGAAAACGATTAAAGGCACACTATGGAACAATTGAAATTAACCATCGAGCAAGCGTGGGAAAATCGCGATAATATTTCACCAGCATCAGTTTCTGATGAGGTTTTCAACGCTATTAACGAATCCCTCGCTTTGTTAGATTCAGGTAAAGCACGTGTGGCTGAAAAAATCTCAGGTGAATGGGTTGTACACCAATGGCTTAAAAAAGCGGTGTTATTATCATTTAGAATTCGTGACAACGCACCAATGAGCGATGGTGTAAACCAGTTTTACGACAAAGTACCGCTTAAATTCACTGACTACACGCCTGAGCAATTTAAGCAAGAAGGCATGCGCGTAGTACCAAACGCGGTGGCTCGTCAGGGCAGCTTCGTAGGCAAAAATGTAGTGTTAATGCCTTCTTATGTGAACATTGGCGCTTACGTTGATGAAGGCACAATGGTTGATACATGGGCAACCGTAGGTTCATGTGCACAAATCGGTAAAAACGTACACTTATCAGGTGGTGTTGGCATTGGTGGTGTACTAGAGCCACTACAAGCAAACCCAACTATTATTGAAGATAACTGCTTTATTGGCGCTCGTTCTGAAATTGTAGAAGGCGTTGTTGTTGAAGAAGGCGCGGTAATCTCAATGGGCGTATACATTAGCCAAAGCACACGTATTTATGACCGTGAAACAGGCGAAACTCATTATGGCCGCGTACCGGCTGGCGCCGTAGTTGTACCAGGCTCACTGCCATCAAAAGACGGCTCACACAGCCTATACGCAGCAATTATCGTGAAAAAAGTTGACCAGCAAACCCGTGAAAAAGTAGGTATCAATGCCCTACTTCGCTCAGTAAGCGAATAATGCGTTAAACGTATAAACTAAAAACACAAAAAAGAGCGCTAATTAGCGCTCTTTTTTATTGTTTAGAAGTAATTAGTCTTCTAGCAGTGCATCTGTTTTAGCGGCACAAATAAAGTCATTTTTATGCAGACCTTTAATTGAGTGGCTCCACCAAGTCACTGTTACTTTACCCCACTCAGTTAAGATACCAGGGTGGTGACCTTCATCTTCCGCCATTGCACCTAACTTGTTGGTGAATTCCAACGCGAGTTTAAAGTTCTTGAACTTAAATACACGCTCTAATTGCATAATGCCGTCAACCACAATTGGTGTCCAATCAGGAATTTGCTTAACTAATACGGCTAGCTCTTCATCTGAAACTTTTGGTGCGTCAGCACGACACGCTTCACATTTTTGAGCACTTAATTCAGACATAATAAACCCTTTTCTAACTTGCTTTCTTTTGTTTAGGTGGAAATAGTGGCTCGTGGAGCCCTAGCTCTTTTGCTTTTTCTACAAGCGACATAATATCGAGCTGTGAAATATCAAATAAATCTTCAATTGCATTAATGGTGTAATACAAAGGTTGCATAATATCGATACGGTACGGCGTGCGTAACACATCGAGTGGTTCAAGCGGCTTGATTTGTGGCACATCTGAATACACATACTGGGTTTCGCCTGGGCTTGATAAAATACCACCGCCATAAATGCGTAAGCCATCTTTAGTTTGCATCAAGCCAAACTCGACGGTAAACCAATATAAACGCGCTAAATATACGCGGTCTTTTTTCTCAGCAGCTAAGCCAAGTTGACCATATTTGTGTGTAAACTCGGCAAATGCGGGATGCGTTAACATCGCGCAGTGACCAAAAATTTCATGAAAGATATCTGGCTCTTGCAAATAATCAAACTCTTCACGTGAACGAATAAAGGTCGCTACTGGGAATTTTTTATTTGCCAGCAAACGGAAAAACTCGTCAAAATCAATCAATGCAGGTACTGGCGCGCATTCCCAACCGGTCGATTCGCGCAGCACTTTACTCACTTCTTCTAATTGTGGAATACGGTCAAGCGGCAGGTTTAGCTTATCTAAGCCATGCATATACTCATCACACGCCTTGTTTTTTATACATTCTAATTGACGTGCGATCAGTTCTGACCAAATTTGATTTTCTTCATCAGACCAATTGATAAACCCATTATCATCTGGCTGTTTAGAAATATAACTACTACTTTTGCCCATAAATTTCATCTCTTCATCAGCAAGTGACGTACTTGCTTAAGCACAACATTCAAACGCAAAACGGTGACATTACACGCTGAATTCAGATGTTCTAGATGTTATGACAAAGTTACTCAAAAGGTAATGACTGCGGCAGTTTTGGTACTTGCCAAAAAGGCGTAAAATGTAAACTTAAGACTACACACCAGTAAACATTTAAAACCACCACTTTAAATAAAGAGCCTAAAATCAACACAAGTGTAAAAATAAAATTACACCAAATCACTTTCACAAGGAGGCAAATGTTAACAGAAGCCTTTTTTAGCTTTTACTAGTTACTTCGAAACAAAAAAAGAGGCTAAACGCCTCTTCAACTTAGCCAAATAGAGAACATTAAATTTGCGCTAATGCTTGTGCTAAATCCTCAATAATATCGTCAGCTTCTTCAAGGCCAACAGAAATACGCACTAACCCATCTGAGATCCCAGCAGCTAAGCGTTCTTCAGGTGTATAAGGAGAGTGTGTCATCGATGCGGGATGTTGGATCAGCGTTTCAGCATCACCTAAGCTTACTGCTAACGTGCACAATTTAGTTGCGTTAATAAATTGTGCGCCCATTTCAAGTGTGCCTTTTAGCTCAAACGCAATTACACCACCAGCCGCTTTCATTTGCGTGCCAATAAACTTATTACCGGGATGGGATTTTAGGCCAGGGTAATATACTTGTTCGATTTTTTCGTGCTGTGCTAAAAATTCCGCGACTTTTTGCGCGTTGTTACAGTGTCTTTCCATACGAACGCTGAGTGTTTTCATACCGCGAATAATTAACCACGCATCGTGCGGACTAATGGTTGCACCAATATCTTTTAACACAGTGAGCTTAATGGTTTCGATATGCTCTTTACTACCGCACACTAAGCCCGCAACCACATCGCCATGACCATTTAAGTATTTAGTTGCACTGTGCAGCACAATATCGATACCAAAGTGCTTTGGTTTTTGCAGTAACGGCGTCATAAAGGTGTTATCGATTACCGAAATTAAATTATGGCGCTTGGCAAAGTCACCAATAAACGCTAGGTCTATAACCACAAGATTGGGGTTAATTGGCGTTTCAGCGAAGATCATTTTTGTATTCGGTTTAAGTGCATTCTCAACTGCGTTATGGTCTTCCATATCAACAAATGTTACTTCAATACCAAACTTAGGTAACATATGAGAAAACAAAGCAAATGTGCAGCCATACACCGCTTTTGAGGCAATCAAGTGATCACCTTGCGCTAAAAAGCTCAGAACAGATGCTGATACAGCGCCCATGCCTGTAGCCGTGGCAGCGCCATCTTCCATTTCTTCTAATGCCGCGATTTTAAGTTCTAGCTCTCGGGTTGTTGGATTGCCAAGGCGAGAATAAATATAGCCTGCTTCATCGCCCGCAAAACGCGCAGCGCCTTGCGCTGCGTTATCAAAAACAAAGGTAGAAGATTGGTAAATAGGCGTGCTAAGAGGACCATGGGCGTGATCGTGTTGCTTTCCGCCATGGATACATAAACTGTTATCCGAAAGTTGTGATTTCATACTACTTGCTTAAATTGTTGTCATAATTATTAACTACATAATTAATGCACAACTGAAAAAACAACAAGCACGCTAGATTGTTAGACGGCTAAAATTGTATACAAAAGGCTAAAAATGCGTAAAGTTTATTTTCCACTCTGTCCGTTGTCTTTGCTTTTTACACTGTCTATGGCGAGTTTAACGCATGATGTTAACACGTTTTTCTTATTTGGTAAGCCTGGTAGTGGACGACTTAATTCCATTGCTTTGTAACCGATACGTGCCGTAAAGATACTCACACTCACACCTTGCGCGGCGCGTGCAGATAACTTGCCAGCGAGTTCAGCGCTTAATGCGGTTGTAGCAAAATCGCTGATAAGCTCAGCACTGCCTGCAAACAGCATTTGCTTTAATGTCATACGATACAACTTTATGCGACTGACATACCCTAACGGCAAACCATACACTTGGGTAATATCTTCAATCATTTTTGTACTACGCCATAGCACCACTGCCATATCGACTAATGCGATAGGCGATATCGCTACCATCACGCCTGAGGTAGAAGCGTATTTTTTAATAATATTCTGTGCTTTTTCATCCTGCTCGACCAAAACGGTATTGGCATACAGCGACATCACCTCTTGATCTGTGTGATGAGCATCGAGCTTGGAGAGCATCTGCGCTAACTTGTCGTTACTAAGATGACCGTTGATTTTGCTTAGAAATCTTTCCGCTTCGCCAATTTGCACAGATTGCATTAATCTAGCGGCATCATGCTGCTGAATATTTGTATTTTTTAATTTTCGTAATAAACGGAATTCACGAAATGCGACTTTACCAACTAAAGCCAAAGCCGTTGACACCGCCACACCATACACAGCGGCTAAAAACGGTGACGTGCTAATCGCCTCAATAATCGTAAAAATGACTTCAGACAACACTAACGTCACCAGCGATAAAACAAAAATGCGCGCCAGCCAGTTAGGCTTAGTAGGCTTTGTTAACGAATCTAATTCAGTTTCAAGTGGCGTTTCAGCCATTTCTAGTTCGCTGTGTGATTGGGCAACAACTTTACCTTGCTGCAATTGCTCACTTTGCTTTAATAATGAATCCAATTGGCTATCGTTTTGCGGGTCGCATTCTTTGATAACTCGGCCTTGCTGCAACTGACTCATAGCACCTTATCTCCAATTAAATACTCTATTACATGGTCTAACCTGACATGCTCAAGCTGATGCTGCGCGTTTAACATCGGGTAAAAGCTTGGAAAGTTAAAGCCATTTTTTGGCCACTGTTCCGGTGGAAGCAAACGCATTGGTGGTTGCGCTGGCAAATACGTTAGCAACTGCTCACTTTCGATTGATTTGCCATAAATACAATTAAGTATTTCTCCGCTTTCCTTAACTTGTACCTGCTTGGTTGCTTTCACTGAACTCATCGCCATGGTTTCCACCATGACGCCTTGGTAATTCAATTCATTTTGCGCATCAAGCACTAAATTGTTAAGTAATAACGCTAAGTCTTTATGATGCTCAACACTCAAATGGTCAACTTTATTTGCAGCAAACAAAATTTTATCGATCTTGGGTGAAAACAAGCGGCTTAAAAAGTTATTTTTGCCATAGTCAAAATGCTTTAATAGCGACTTAAGGACATCACTTTGCTCTACCAGTGCATCGCGTCCTTTATCTAGCGCACCTAATAAATCAACCAAAATAATTTGCCTGTCAAAGCCGCCAAAAAAATTACTGTAGAAAGTCTTAACAACGTCTTTTTTATATTGCTCATAACGTGTTTTAAGGGTTGCTAAATAACTGTTTTCAGGAGCGCTTAACAGTGTTTGTTCTTCAACTTCAGGGATCGGGAAAAAATGAGTAATTGGTGCGTCTTCCAACTCACCAGGCATAATTAAACGGCCAGGCTGTAACTGCGTTAATTGACACTGATTTTTAAATATCAGTAATAAGTCTCGATATTCATGTGCAAACTGTTTTAGTTGGTCGAAGTCAACTTCTTGGGCCCAATCAAATTGCGATAATTTATTGATAAACGTTTCACTATGAGCTGCTCGCGGCTGCTCTTTAAGCAATGCAAACTGACGGTTATTCCATGCCAAAAACGACTCATCAAGCATAGGTAAATCAAGTAACCATTCGCCAGGATAGTCAAAAATATCGATTGTTAGGGTGCTAACATCGGTTAGATGGGCGCGTAAACCACTATTCGGCTTATATTTAATGTTTAAACGTAAGGTGTTTAATCGGTTGGTTGATGCCGGCCATTTACCCAATTGCAACTGATTTAACGCGTTACCATAGTCAAAGCTAGCAACGCTTAAATCATCTTGGCCTACGAGTTTGCCCGCAATAAAACGCTCTTGCTGTTGTAATGAAAAAAATGGCAACTTGCTTTTGGGTTGCGTTAAATGATGAATAAACGATGTAATAAAAGCGGTTTTACCACTTTTACTCAGTCCTGTTACGGCAAGTTTTACATGTTGGTCTAAACCGCGTTTTACTAGTTTTTGTGCTTTGGCACGCAGTTTTTGTAACTTTTCCGATTGGTTGATAACTTTCTCCTTAACAAACAAAACGGATAAGTTTGCCAATGGTGAAACTTATCCGTTTAGATACGTTGTCTTATCGCTACAGTTTGTTGATTTCACGGCTTACGGTAAACTCCGGTGAAGTAACATACTTTTCCATCGCTTGTAAGCGGCCATCAATGCGATCAAACTGTTCTTTTAAGTCGTGAAGCGCGCGACGCGGTGGTTCACCTGCTTGCCACACTTTCGACTTAACTTCGATCGGTTTTTCAGTATTAACCGTTTCTGTCTTACTTTGATTAGGTAAAGTTTCTGGCTTTACCTCCAAAATAAACCAGCATGCAATATAAGCAACGATAAAGAATGGGCCACCTAGCAAGAGTACTGCTGAAATAAAAATAATTCTTACCAGCCATAGCTCCATATTAAAGTAGTCGCTTAACCCTGCACAAACACCAGCTACTTTGCCACGTTTTGGGTCACGATATAATTCGCCTCTACGTCTACTCATACCTTAGCCCTCCACTCAGGCGCCTCCGCATCTAAAATAGACTCTAGCGTTTTCACGCGGTCGGCCATTTTTTCTGCTTTGTTTGCCAGTTCAATTAGCTGACGATGTTCATGTTCACTTAAACCTTGGCTCACTTGCTTTTTGCTGCGGTAATGTAAAATTAGCCATAATGGTGCAACAAAAATCATAAACAAGATTGTTGGAACTGCTATTGCTTCAAACCCACTCATAGTGCCCTCCTGCTCTCCCAAGCTTTAATTATTACTTATCTTTTTTAGCCATGCTTTTCTTAAGAGCTGCTAGTTCATCATCGATTTTCTCTTCATCTTGAAGACTGGCGATTTCATCAGACAATGTTTTCTTACCCATTTCATACGATTCAATTTGCGACTCAAGGCCATCAATTTTGTTCTCGTAATGTTCAAAACGACTTAGTGCATCTTCCACTTTAGATGAATCAAGCGCTTTCTTAACACCTAAACGCGACTCAGCAGAACGTTGACGAAGAATAATTGCTTTTTGACGTGCTTTTGCATCAGCTAGTTTGTCTTGCAATGCTGCAACTTCTTGCTGCAATTTTTCAATGTGCTCTTCAACTTGCGCAAGCTCATGCGCTACTGCGGTTGCCGCTTCGGTTGATTTTTTCTTTTCAACAAGTGCTGAACGCGCTAGATCTTCGCGCTCTTTGCTTAGTGCTAACTCAGCTTTTGCTTGCCAATCAGCAGCTTCCTGCTCAAGTTTTTCAACACGACGTACTAGTTCTTTCTTTTCGGCAATGGTTTTTGCCGAGGTAGAACGCACTTCTACAAGCGTGTCTTCCATTTCTTGAATAATCAGGCGAACCATTTTTTCTGGATCTTCTGCTTTATCTAACAAAGCATTGATATTTGAATTCACAATATCTGCAAAGCGTGAAAAAATTCCCATAATACTTTCCTCAATTTTAAAATTTATGACTGACCGCTTTTACTGTATCAAGATGCTTGCCAACTTTTAAATAAACCTAAAACACTGATTTTAAAATGAAATATTTTGAAATACAAAATACTTTAAACACATCCGGAATTAAAATACACTAGATGTTAGTAAATTTGACTAAGAGTTAGCAAAAATGAGTCGCACTAATCAACAGGACAATCTTTTAGGTCAGTCTAACAGCTTTTTAGAAGTATTAGAGCATGTATCGCAAGTAGCACAGCTTAATAAGCCCGTACTCATAATTGGCGAGCGCGGAACAGGTAAAGAACTGATTGCTGCACGTTTACATTTCCTCTCAAGCCGTTGGGACCAAAATTATGTAAAACTTAATTGTGCGGCACTAAACGAAAACCTGCTAGAAAGTGAATTATTCGGACATGAGTCGGGCGCATTTACCGGCGCAAGCAAACGCCATGAAGGGCGTTTTGAGCGAGCTGATGGTGGCACACTGTTTTTAGATGAATTAGCTAATACCTCAGGCCTTATTCAAGAAAAACTATTACGTGTCATTGAGTATGGTGAGTTTGAGCGTGTTGGCGGTAAATCCACTGTACGCGTTAATACGCGTTTAGTTTGCGCAACCAATGAGGATTTACCCAGTCTTGCTGAGCAAGGCGAGTTTCGCAGCGACTTACTCGACCGCTTGGCTTTTGATGTGATTACACTGCCGCCTTTAAGAGAGCGTAAAGAAGATATTTTGCTACTAGCTGAAAACTTTGCAATTAATATGGCGCGAGATCTTGAATGGGAGTTATTCAGCGGTTTTACACGAAAAGCACAAGAAACGTTACTTGATTACCACTGGCCAGGCAATATTCGTGAACTTAAAAATGCGGTTGAACGAAGTGTTTATCGCGCCGCCAACCCACATGTACCAGTACATGAAATTATACTCGACCCATTTATTAGCCCATTTAGACCAAAACAAAAAGTTAAAACAAACGACCGTGTCAGCGTCGCTCCAATTGAGCCAACTAATGCTGTTGCGCCACCAGTTGTGGAGGAGCCAGTAACCAGCAAGCCAGAATTTAACTTTCCATGTGACTTAAAAACATTATCAAATCAGTACGAAATTGATTTAATTAATGACGCATTGAAGTATTGCCAATATAATCAAAGAAAAACGGCCGATAGCTTAGGGTTAACCTACCATCAGCTGCGAGGCTACTTAAAAAAATACAATTTATTAGATGCCAATGCGCGAACGTTGTAACACAACAACACAAACGGATAAAAAAAGAAGTAACTTGCCAAAATTACTCGAATTACTTCGTACTAACTGCTCAAAGGTGTCGGCTATTTTCGCATGCACCTTGCTTGCTGCGTGCACCTTTGAAGAGCAAAAGACCATTAATGGCTTAGTGTACTGCTCGGAAGCAAACCCGGTGGCATTTAATCCACAGTTGACCACCACAGGGTCAACCATCGACATTATCTCTCATCAACTCTATAACCGTTTGTTATCAATCGACCCAACCAGTGGTGAATTTATACCAGAATTAGCAACCAGTTGGTCATTGCAAGATGGTGGCAAAAAAGTGGTGTTTAATTTGCGCCAAGATGTGGCGTTTCATCAAACCGATTACTTTACACCAAGCCGCTCACTTAACGCAGACGATGTGGTGTTTACATTTACCCGCTTATTTGATGTTTATAACCCTTACCATTTTGTCGGCGGTGGTAATTATCCGTATTTCCAAAGTATTGGTTTAGATCAGTCTTTTCGCTCAGTGACTAAAACAGGCGAGTACCAAGTTACATTTGAGTTGTTTAGCCCAGATAGCAGCTTTTTATCCAACATGGCCACCGATTTTGCCATTGTGCTATCAAAAGAATATGCCGATATGCTAAGTAAAAATGAGTCTTTGGAAGATATCGACCGCTTACCTATAGGCACAGGCCCTTATAAATATAAACGTTTTAAACGAGATGCTTTTGTGCGCTTTTATCGCAATGAAGATTACTGGAAAAGTGATGTGGCGATTGAGCAATTGGTTTTTGATATTACATCAGACTCCAACACCCGCATCGCTAAGGCACTTACTGGCGAGTGTGATATTGCTGCTCACCCAAGTAGCGCACACATCGAAGTTTTAAATAACCGTGAAGACATTGCCGTTGAAAAGCTGGCAAATTTAAATGTGGGCTATTTAGCCTTTAATACGCAAAAAGCACCATTTGATAAAGTTGAAGTACGCCGCGCAATTTCTCACGCCATCGACAAACAGAAAATACTGCAAGCGGTCTATTTTAATAACGCAGATATGGCACAATCTATTTTGCCGCCAGAATCTTGGGCCTACCAAGCCCAACCAAACTACCCTAGCTATAACTTAGAGCTAGCAAAATCATTACTTGAAACCGCAGGTTATAAAGATGGCTTCACCATGGATCTGTGGGCGATGCCTGTAAGCCGTATTTATAATCCTAACGCCCGAAAAATGGCCGAGCTTATTCAAAGCGAATTAAAGCAAATTGGCATAAAAGTGAATATTATTGAGTACGAGTGGAACACGTTCCTTGAGCGATTAACCCTGCATCAACACGATTCGGTTTTAATTGGCTGGGCAGCTGACTCGCCAGAACCCGATAACTTTTTAAACCCAATTTTAAGCTGTGCATCAGTATTTAGCGGTAAGAACCCTTCTAATTGGTGTAACGCTGAGTTTGATTTACTGCTAACAAAAGCCCACGACACAGAAGATATTGAGGCGAGAAAAGAAATTTACTTTGCTGCGCAACAAATGGTTGCTCAGGAATTACCTTTACTGCCAATTGCCCATGGACTGCGCCTTCAAGCTAAATCAACACACATCACAGGTGTTGAAGTACCGCCATTTGGTGGTATTTCGCTCGCTAATGCGAGGAAAGCACAATGATGTTACGTGACTACCTTGCGAGAAGGCTAACGCTATTCTTCTTTATGCTGCTGTTATTAAGCGCATTTACGTTTTCATTGGCGTATTTGTTTCCAGGTGAAGCGATTTCCAATTTAAGTGGTGTGCAAACACCCACACCAATGGAACGCGATGCGCTGAGCCAAAAATATGCCCTAGATAAAAGTTATATTGCGCAGTATGGCAAGTTTATTTCTAATATTTTTCATGGTGATTGGGGTACGTCTTTTTCATCCGGACAGCCGGTTTTTGAGCATATTAAAGAGCTTTTCCCAGCAACGATAGAGCTTGCATTTTATGCCCTTATTGTGTCGATTATTATTGGTGTTCCGGCGGGAATTTTGTCGGCGGCGTATCACAAACGACTACCCGACTACACGATCAATTCATTTGCACTGATAGGTATTTCGACCCCGATATTCTGGCTGGCGCTTATTTTAATCATGGTGTTTTGCTTACAGCTAGGTTGGCTGCCAATGAGTGGCCGTGTCGGCTTACTGTATGAAATTCCTGATACAACTGGGTTTATTTTGATTGATATTGCTCTTAGCGATATCGATTATAAACAACAGGCATTTATTGATGCATTTAAACACTTAACGCTACCAACTTTAGTGCTCGCAACTTATCCAACCAGCGTACTCACGCGCTTTACCAAAGACTCTACGCTCACTGTATTAGATAAACCGTATATTAAAACTGCACGCGCTAAAGGGTTGACTCGATATGAAATTATCACCCGCCATGCGCTGAAAAATGCCCTACTACCAATTATTAAACAAATTGGTTTGCAGTTTAGTACACTGATTACGCTTGCGATGATCACTGAGGTTATTTTCTCATGGCCAGGCGTTGGGCAATGGCTGATTAATAGTATTTATCAGCGCGATTACCCAGCAATTTCAGGTGGCTTGTTAACCGTATCGTTATTTGTGATTATCGCGAATATTGCGGCAGACATTTTACACAACCTATTAGACCCAGTTTCGAGAAATCAAAGTCATGGCAAAGTTTAAGTTATTTACCGAAGACTCAAACAAGTCGCCATTACGCCATTTGTGGCGTAACTTTAAGTCGAATCACCTTGCATTATTGGGCCTTTGGGTGTTTTTGTTTTTAACGGTACTTGCCATGTTTGCGCCGCTTATTGCACCTTATGGTATCAACGAGCAGCATAATAATTCGCTTATTTTACCGCCATCTTGGGATGATCAAGGTAGCGTAAACTTTTTACTTGGAACCGATGGCCTCGGGCGTGATTTGCTTTCACGCTTAATGAACGGTGCCACTATGACCTTTGGTCTTGCCATCATCACGGCATTATTAACAACTCTTTTTGGTGTCATTTTAGGCATTTTAGCAGCACTTACTAAAGGCTGGCGTTCTTCGGTTTTAAATCACCTACTTGATGTAACGCTGGCGATCCCAAGTTTACTGTTGGCAATTATTATTGTGGCAATTCTTGGTCCTGGCTTAATGAACACAGTGTGGGCAATTATTCTGTCACTGTTACCGCAATACATTCACTCAATCCGAAATATTGTTAGCCAAGAAATAAGCAAAGATTATGTGATAGCTCACCGCCTTGACGGTGCGAGTAAATGGCGTATTTTATTAAAAGGTATTTTGCCTAATATCTACGAGCAAATTGTATTAATTTTTACCATGTCGTTATCGACTGCCATACTGGATATCGCAGCACTTGGCTTTTTGCAATTAGGCGCTCAACCGCCTACTGCTGAATGGGGCGCAATTTTGGCAGAAAACTTAAGTTTAATTTATCTTGCCCCATGGACAGTAGCCCTGCCCGGCTTCTTGCTATTTATTACTATTTTATCTACTAACCTAGTTGGTGATGGTTTGCGCCAAGCACTGCAAAAACGTAAGGCCAGCTAAATGCAATTGCTTGATATTCGTAACTTAACGATAGAGTTAGATACCGGCGAAACGGTGATCCGCGCGGTGGACCGCGTTAGCATTAGCTTAAAAGAAGGTGAAGTGCATGCCCTTGTTGGTGAATCTGGCTCGGGCAAAAGTTTAATCGCCAAAGCATTAATGGGCGTATTAAATGCGCGCTGGCGTATCACAGCCGACCGCATGCATTGGCGTGGCATTGATTTAATGCGACTAAGTGGTGAAAAACGTCGCCAGTTAATCGGCAATGAAATCGCGATGATCTACCAAGAACCTAGTAGTTGCCTTGATCCCACAGCGAAAATCTACGATCAGCTGATTGAAAGTATTCCGCGCGATAAAATTAACGGTCATTTTTTTCAAAAGCGCTTATTGTTAAAAAAACGCGCAAAGGCATTACTACACAAAGTCGGCATTAAAGAGCATGAACACGTATTTGACAGCTATCCCCATGAACTTTCTGAAGGTATTTGTCAAAAAGTGATGATTGCAATGGCAATTGCACGCTCACCAAAATTACTGATTGCCGATGAGCCGACAACAGCGCTTGAGAGCACAACACGTGCACAAATTTTTCGTTTGCTACGCAGTTTAAATCAGCTCAAAAGCATGTCTATTTTGATGATCAGTCACGAATTATCTGAGCTAAGTGATTGGACTCATGGCTTACACGTTTTATATTGTGGGCAAATGGTAGAAGCTGGACGTACTAAAACATTATTTACCAAGCCAAAACACCCTTACACACAAGCGTTACTTAAAAGTTTGCCTGAATATAACCAAAGCTTAGCTCATAAAGCACCGCTGTACGCGCTCAAAGGCACAATCCCGACCTTGCAGCACCTTCCTATAGGTTGCCGACTTGGACCACGCTGTCCGCAAGCTCAGCGAGAATGTGTGGCAACACCTCCGGTGTCAGATAGCCATGGTCACACCTATGCCTGTCACTTTCCGCTTAATCAAGACAAGGAAAAGTGCTAATGGAACCTATTCTTAAGGTACAAGCACTGCACAAACACTTTAATGTGCGCGCAGGGCTTTTTAGAAGTAAGCAGTTTAATGCGGTCTCTGATGTATCGTTTTGCTTAGGCAAAGGTGAAACCCTCGCCATCATTGGTGAAACAGGTTCAGGTAAAAGTACATTAGGCAAAATTTTAGCGGGCGCTGAAACCGCAAGCTCAGGACAAATTCTACTAGATGGCCAAATCATTGAAGATGGCGGAAAACGTGTAGAAAACAGTAAAGATATTCGCCTAATTTTCCAAGATCCCATGAAAAGCTTAAACCCAAGTAATACCATTGGTAGCATCTTGGGCGAAATTTTAGTGCTAAATACCGACTTAGATAAACAGCAGCGCAGAGAACGCATTAACCAAACGCTTTTGAACGTAGGTTTACTTGCCGAACACCGCAATTACTACGCGCATATGTTCTCTGGCGGCCAAATTCAGCGTGTCGCGCTTGCTCGGGCAATTATTCTCGACCCTAAAATCTTAGTGTTAGATGAAGCACTGTCCTCACTCGACCCGTCAGTACGGGCGCAAACGGTAAACCTTTTGTTGCGATTACAACGCGAAACAGGGTTAAGCTATATTCTTATCACTAACCACTTAAGCTTAGTAAAGCATATGAGTGACAGCTTGTTACTGCTTCATAAAGGCAAGGTGGTTGAGTATGGCGAAACACATCAAGTCTTTGCCAAGCCACAAACTAAGTTGGCTGAACGCATGCTCGCTAACTAAGCAACGCTCAAAGTAACTAAAGAAGCATTAATTAAAGACATAAAAAAAGCGCCCTTAGGCGCTTTTTTAATTGCGAAACATTATAAGTTTGGCTCTTGCGTTTCAACTGCTGCTGTTTTCACTTCAGCATCGTCTTTTAACGCTTCGATAAAGCTCTCATAGTGTTTATTCATTTGCTGGCGTGCAATGCCATCACGTAGTTGGTCGTTAATTTCTGCCGCTGGCGCGTCATACACTTTATTTAACACAACTAAGCTAACATCACCGTTACCAAGCGTCACTAACTCAGCACTTTGCGCATCACTTGGTGTTGGCATTTTAAATGCTGCTTGAACTACTTCATACGATGGTGCAAACGACTGGCGCGTTACCGCTTCAGTCGCAACCACTTCAGAATTTGCTTGTGTTGCGATTTCGCTAAGTGCAGTACCTGCTTGTAGGCTTGCGAATAGCTCTTGTGCTTTAGATTTTGCAAGTTCGCTCGCTTTTTGGTTCTCAAGTGTTAGCTGAATACCCGCAGTTACTTCTTCAAGTGGTTTTACCGCTGCCGCTTTATGCTCTTTTGCACGAATAAACACAATGTGTTCATCAGCAATTTCAATCAGCTCAGAGTTAACACCATCTTCTAAAATCTCTACCGAAAATGCTGTATTTAACACATTAGGGTTGTTAAGTGGCGCTGGTGCGTTATTACGAGAGAATAACTCAGTGCTCTTAACTTCAACACCTGCAACTTCTGCTGCATCTGCTAAGCTATCTGCAACTTCAAATGCAAGATCTGCAACACGTGTTTGTACTTCATAAAATTGATTTAAACGTTTATCAAGTTCTAACTGCGCTTTGATATCTGCAGATACTTCAGCAAGTTCTTTTACTTGCTCTGGCTCGTAATCTGTTAGTTTAATGATGTGGTAACCGAATTCTGTTTTTACGATTTCAGAAATATCGCCTACGCTTTCAAGCGCGAACGCTGCTGTTTCAAACTCAGGGTCCATCATATCGCGGTCGATCCAATCAAGATCACCACCTAGCTCTGCACTAACTAAATCATCTGACTTTTCTTCAGCTAGCTTTGCAAAATCAGCACCGTTTTGTAACTCAGCTAAAATTTCTTCCGCTTTTGCTTGAGCAGCTGCATCGTCTTCTAAGTTCTCAACAAGAATATGTGCCACACGACGACGCTCAGGCTCCATGTATAGTGCCTTGTTTTCTTCGTAATTAGCTGCTACTTCAGCGTCTGTTACCGCCTCTTCAAGTGGTAGCTCTGAACCTTTTAACTCAATGTACTCTAATGCCACCATTTCAGGAGCCATAAACTGGTTTTGATTAAGCTGATAGTATTCTTTAATTTCGTCTTCTGAAACCGCTACGTCTGATTTGAAGTTTGCAGCGCTTAACGTCACAGTTTCAATATCACGTAATTGGTTTTGTAGTTTTACCGCGCTCTCAAGCTCATTATCTAACGTGAAGTCAGTTGCAATTAACGCTGTCGCTAATTGGTTTAGCGTCATTTCTTTACGTAAGTAATCACGGAAACCATCTGGCTGATAGTTCATTTGGCGAATTACTTGAAGGTAGCGATCATTATTAAACTGACCAGCAACTTGAAATGCTGGAATATTGCGGATTTCTTTTTTGATTGCTTCGTCGCTTACACGCAGGCCTAGTTCTTGTGCAAGTTGCATTTGTAGTTCTTGTTGTACTAGGCGTTGCATTACGTTTTCACGCATACGTGCAACATATGCAGGGTCTGACGCGATTTGTGAAAAATATTCACCAAATTGCTGCTCTAGACGACTGCGTTCATTCTCGTAAGCACGAGCAAAGCTCATCTGGCTAATTTCCTTGCCATTGACAGTTGCAACAGGCGTTTCCGTAGGTTGACCTAAATAACTACCAATACCGGCAAGAGCAAATGATAAAATCACTAAGGTTAAAATGACTTTTGCCGTAGCACCTTGTGAGCCTTCTCTAATTCTCTCTAGCATTGTTTTTCTCTTTTATTCTGTTTCAGTGTCAATTTCAGACTGAAATTACAGGACGCTATATATGTAAAAAGCGCATCTTAGCAGATGCGCCTTTTTACTTGAAGATTAAAATTGCTGTTTCAAAGGTTATTTTGAAATTGGCAAGTTTAGCCTTCTACAGTCAATTAGTTTACTGCGTCTTTTAGCGCTTTACCCGCTTTAAAAGATGGAATATTTGCAGCAGCAATCTCAATTGATTCACCAGTTTGTGGGTTACGACCTGTACGAGCAGCACGCTCACGTACTGAGAAAGTACCAAAACCTACTAATGCAACAGAATCACCGTCTTTTAGTGCACCTGTTACTGATTCGATAAATGAATCTAACGCACGGCCTGCCGCTGCTTTAGAAATATCTGCATCTGTTGCGATTTGATCAACTAGTTGAGACTTGTTCACTATATCATCCCCTTCCATTGTTATTATTTAATCGTGGTATAAGACCACACAAAGGCTAAGTTAATGCACCAAAATAATGCGTTAAATTAACAATAAAAATTCGCGCTAATCACCGTATTTAAAGGGCTAGCAAAATTACAGTGCCTAAATTAGCACAGACATTTTATTTGAAAAGCCCTTTTCGACGGTTTTTGATGAATTTTTTTAATTTTTTGCCGTTTCGATTGAAAAACTAGCAATTGGCTCGGCTAAAGCGAGTTCAAGTACCTCTTCAATTCGCTTAACAGGGTGGATAGAAAGCCCTTCCATTACGTTTTCTGGGATCTCTTTTAAGTCGCGCTCATTCTCTTTTGGAATAATCACGGTCTTAATGCCACCACGGTGTGCCGCCAACAGCTTTTCTTTTAAGCCGCCAATTGGCAATACTTCACCGCGTAAGGTGATTTCACCTGTCATCGCCACTTCTGAGCGCACTGGATTGCCCGTTAAGCTCGATACAAGTCCTGTCACCATTGCAATACCCGCACTTGGGCCATCTTTTGGTGTCGCACCTTCTGGTACGTGAACGTGAATATCGCGTTTTTCGTAGAAATCTTCATTAATGCGCAGCGCTTCTGCACGGCTACGTACTACTGTCATTGCCGCTTGAATCGACTCTTGCATTACATCGCCAAGTGAACCTGTGTAGTTAAGCTTACCTTTACCCGCCATTGACGCACATTCGATAGTCAGCAAATCACCGCCTACTTCAGTCCACGCGAGACCGGTTACCTGGCCAACTTTATTGCTATCTTCCGCTTTGCCGTAATCATGACGCTTAACGCCGAGATAGTCTTCAAGGTTGTCTTCATTGATTACGACTTGTTTCAGCGACTTATCAAGTAAGATGTTCTTAACTGCCTTACGACACAGCTTTGAAATTTCGCGCTCTAAGCTACGCACACCCGCTTCACGGGTGTAGTAACGAATAATGCCGATAATTGCGCTATCTTCAATTGATATTTCAGACTCTTTTAATCCATTGCGCTTTATTTGCTTTGGAATTAAATGACGAATCGAGATATTCAGCTTTTCATCTTCGGTGTAACCAGAAAGACGAATAACTTCCATACGATCCAGTAGTGGACCTGGAATATTGAAGCTGTTTGACGTTGCCACAAACATAACATCGCTTAAATCGTAGTCAACTTCTAAGTAATGGTCGTTAAAGCTCGTATTTTGTTCAGGATCAAGTACTTCTAATAATGCTGATGACGGATCACCACGCATATCAGATGACATCTTATCAATTTCATCTAATAGGAATAACGGGTTTTTAACGCCTACTTTCGACATATTCTGTACGATTTTACCCGGCATAGAGCCAATATAAGTACGGCGGTGACCGCGAATTTCAGCTTCGTCACGCACGCCACCGAGTGCCATACGCACGTACTTACGGCCTGTTGAGCGAGCAATTGATTGGCCTAGTGACGTTTTACCAACACCAGGAGGACCTACTAGACATAAAATTGGGCCTTTTAGCTTATTGGTGCGGTGTTGAACTGCAAGATACTCAATAATGCGTTCTTTCACTTTATCAAGGCCATAGTGATCGGCATCTAAAATCTCTTCTGCTTTTGCAAGATCTTTTTTCACCTTAGAGCGTTTTTTCCAAGGTACACCGATCATAGTATCGATATAAGTGCGTACCACTGTCGCCTCAGCAGACATTGGTGACATCATCTTCAGCTTATTTAGCTCAGACTTGGTCTTTTCTTCTGCTTCTGCCGGCATTGCCGCTTCTTCAATTTTTTTGGTTAAGCCTTCAAACTCATCAGGTACATCATCCATGTCACCTAATTCTTTTTGAATCGCTTTCATCTGCTCATTGAGGTAATACTCACGCTGGCTTTTTTCCATTTGCTTTTTAACGCGTGAACGAATCTTCTTCTCAACTTGCAATAAGTCAATTTCGCCTTCCATCAACGCCATTAAAAACTCTAAACGCTCTTTTACATCTGCATATTCGAGCGCTTTTTGCTTTTCAGAAACTTTAAGCGGCATATGTGCAGCCATGGTATCAGCTAGGCGCGCTGTTTCTTCAATGCCTTGCACTGAGCTCAATACTTCTGGCGCAATCTTTTTGTTTAGCTTAACGTAGCCTTCAAACTGGCTTACAGCGCTGCGCATAAATACATCTTGCTCAGCTTCTGGGATTTCAGTTGATTCTAAAAACTCAGCTGTCGCAACAAAAAACTCATCAGTGCTTACAAATTCTTTTACTACAGCACGTTGCGTACCTTCAACAAGTACTTTTACTGTACCGTCCGGCAGTTTTAATAACTGTAAAATAGTGGCAACTGTGCCTACTTCATAAATATCTGACGCTTCTGGCTCATCAATATTTGAGTCTTTTTGTGCAACAAGCAACACTTGCTTATCGTTATCCATTGCGGCTTCTAAGCATTTTATTGACTTTTCACGGCCAACAAAGAGCGGAATAACCATGTGTGGATACACAACTACATCGCGTAGTGCGAGAACTGGAATTTCAATCGTATCGGTACGTTCAAGGGTCATACTTGTTCCTTGCGTAAAACTGGTAACTTTAGCTTTTTTAAACTGTATTCAGTTTAGTCAGCAAATTATAAATTTTTAGATTATTTGTGAATATGGGGATAGTTAATCAAGAGATCAATGCTTTTATAAAAAAAGGAGCCATTTGGCCCCTTTTTCGTTCAATAATCAAACAACTATTCTGATACTGCTTTATCAGGCGTTGCATTCTCGTAAATCAGAATCGGGTCTGACTCACCTTTGATTACTGTTTCATCGATTACGACTTTTGATACTTCATCCATTGATGGTAACTCGTACATAGTATCAAGCAGCACACCTTCAACAATTGAACGTAGTCCCCGTGCACCTGTTTTGCGCTCCATTGCTTTATGCGCAATCGCTTTAAGTGCGTCTTCGCGGAATTCTAGCTCAACGTTTTCCATTTCAAACAATGAACCATATTGCTTGGTTAATGCGTTTTTCGGCTCACTTAAGATTTGCACAAGTGCAGCCTCGTCAAGCTCGCCTAGTGTTGCAACAACAGGCAGACGACCAATAAACTCAGGAATAAGACCATATTTAACCAAGTCTTCTGGTTCAACGTCTTGGAACGCTTCCGTAAGTGAACGTTTTGAGTCGCTTGATTTTACATCGACACCAAAGCCAATACCGGTATTTTTGCTACCACGCGCTTCAATCACTTTATCTAGGCCTGCAAATGCGCCACCACAGATAAATAAGATTTTAGAAGTGTCTACTTGTAGAAACTCTTGCTGTGGATGCTTACGGCCACCTTGTGGTGGAACTGACGCAACCGTACCTTCAATTAGCTTAAGTAATGCTTGCTGCACACCTTCACCCGATACATCACGGGTAATCGATGGGTTGTCTGCTTTACGTGAAATTTTGTCAATTTCATCAATATAAACAATACCACGCTGCGCTTTTTCAACATCGTAATCGCATTTCTGTAGCAGCTTTTGAATGATGTTTTCAACATCTTCACCCACGTAACCTGCTTCAGTTAACGTAGTTGCATCTGCCATCGTAAATGGTACATCAAGTAGCTTAGCCATGGTTTCAGCAAGCAATGTTTTACCACTACCTGTTGGACCGATAAGCAAAATATTACTTTTACCTAGCTCTACAGGGTTTTTGCCAGTTAAATGACGTAAACGTTTGTAGTGATTGTATACTGCAACCGAAAGTACTTTCTTCGCATGCTCTTGACCAATTACATAGTCATCTAAGTTACTGCGAATTTCTTTTGGTGTTGGTAAGCGATCTTGGCTAGCTTGTGCTGGCGCAATATCTTTTATTTCTTCACGAATAATGTCATTACACAGTTCAACACACTCATCACAGATATACACTGATGGTCCTGCGATAAGTTTACGAACTTCGTGCTGGCTTTTACCACAAAATGAGCAGTAGAGTAATTTTCCGCTCTTATCGCCGTCACTCCGATTTTCAGACATTAAGCTACCTCTTAATATTCTTCCCGACCTTTTTATTTTACCTAAATAAAAGGCGTTTGTTTACAACGAGCTTCTTTACCATTATGGCAAAGGTTTATTAGCAACGCTAAATTAATCTCGCTGTGAAAGTATGCCGTCAACTAAGCCGTAGTCAACTGCTTGCTGAGCACTCATAAAGTTGTCACGATCTGTATCGTTCGATACAACTTCTAACGGCTGTCCAGTGTGCTCGGCCATTAATCTATTTAGTTTATCTTTGATTGATAAAATTTCTTTAGCATGAATTTCAAAATCAGATGCCTGACCTTGGAAGCCACCCAGTGGTTGGTGAATCATCACACGAGAATTTGGTAAACAGAAACGTTTGCCTTTAGTACCACCAGATAACAAAAATGCGCCCATGCTTGCCGCTTGACCAATACATACCGTACTGATATTTGGCTTGATAAACTTCATGGTGTCGTAAATTGCCATACCCGCAGTAACCGAGCCACCTGGCGAGTTAATATAAATAAAAATGTCTTTTTCAGGGTTTTCTGATTCTAAAAACAATAATTGAGCCACAATTAAGTTAGCCATATTGTCTTCAACTTGACCTGTTAGAAAGATAACACGTTCTTTTAATAATCGCGAATAGATGTCGTATGAGCGCTCACCTTTAGCAGTTTGCTCAACTACCATAGGCACTAATGCATTTAAAGGATCGACTGGGTTATTTAACATTATTAATACTTTCCTTTTGTGCTAACAAAGTCCAAACGTAATTTTGTTAACATATGACGCTGAAACTATGCGGAATTAACATTCCAACTGATTATCAGATTACCGGCAATAAAAATGGCCCGGTACAAACTGCAAATTTTGCAGAGATACACGAGCCATTTAATCGTTAGCTAACGTTTAAGTCAATGACTTATTGCGCAGCTTGTGGATTCATGATGTCGTCAAAGCCTTTTGCTACTTCTGAAACAGTTGCTTTTGCAAGTACTGAATCAATTGCAGCTTCTTCAAGCGCTACATTACGCATCTGTTGCATAAGTTGCTCGTTTGACTTGTAGTACTCAACAACTTCAGTCGGATCTTCGTATGCTGAAGCCATAGTAGCGATTAGCTCTTCAACTTTAGCGTCGTCTGCTTTGATCTCGTTTGACTTGATTACTTCACCTAAAAGTAGGCCAGTCTTTACGCGAGTCGCTGCTTGCTCTTGGAATAGCTCAGCTGGAAGCTCAGGCATGTTTTTAGCGTCGCCGCCAAAACGTTGTGCCGCTTGCTGACGAAGTACGTCGATTTCTTGACCGATAAGTGCTTTAGGCGCTTCGATTTCGTTAGTTTCAAGAAGACCTTTGATTACCTGATCTTTAACCTGTGCTTTAACAGCTTGGTCAAGTTCACGGCTCATGTTTTTCTTCACTTCTTCTTTAAGTGCGTCTAAACCGCCTTCTGCAACACCGAATGTTACTGCGAATTCATCTGTAAGTTCAGGAAGCTCTTGAACTTCAACTTTGTTTACAGTGATAGTGAACTGAGCAGGCTTACCTTTAAGGTTTTCTGCGTGATATTCTTCAGGGAAAGTTACGTCAACAACAACTTCTTCGCCCGCTTTCTTACCAACGATGCCGTCTTCGAAACCTGGGATCATACGACCTTGACCAAGTTCTAGTGGGAAGTTTTCAGCTTTACCGCCTTCAAACTCTTCACCGTCGATAGTGCCTACGAAATCGATTGTTACACGGCTTTCTGCTGCAGCTGCTTCTTCAGTTTCAACCCAAGTAGCGTGCTGCTTGCGAAGTGTTACAAGCATGTTTTCAAGATCTGCGTCAGTTACTTCTGCAACTGGCTTCTCTACTGAGATTTTTTCTAAATCTTTGATTTCAACTTCTGGGTAAACTTCAAAAGTTGCAGAGAATTCTAGGTCTTTACCAGCTTCAAGCGTTTTTGGCTCGAATGAAGGCGCGCCAGCTGGGTTTAGTTTCTCAGCGATTACCGCATCAATGTACTGACGTTGCATAAGATCACCAGCAACTTCTTGACGTACTGCTGCACCGTAACGCTTATTGATGATAGACACAGGAACCTTGCCTGGACGGAAACCATCGATACGCTGTGTTTTTGAAAGTTGTTGTAAGCGTTTTTTAACTTCTGTATCAATGTTCTCAGCTGGAACAGTGATTGTAATGCGGCGCTCTAGGCCTTGAGTAGTCTCAACAGAAACTTGCATGTTTTACCTCAATCTTTTAAATATGGCGTTTTTACGCCTTCCTTTACCCAGTGACATGTGCAAAAAAGAGTGTGTATCGCTTTATTGCTCACTGTGGAATAACCCTAATACCAATCTGATAATCAAACCGTCAAATTTGCTTATCAGATTGGTATGAAGCGTTTCAAGTTAAACTTTAGACGCGGCATTATAACGCAATAATTGAGATAGTCGAGCATACTAGTGAAATTAATGAAAATGGATAAAAACACGGATAATTTCGATGAATTTTGAAGCAAAATGAAAGATTTTTTAGGGAGATAAAGTGGTCGGCGTTGCAGGATTTGAACCTGCGACCCCTTGGACCCAAACCAAGTGCGCTACCAAGCTGCGCTAAACGCCGACTATAAGATGTGTGTACTGTAAAATGGTCGGCGTTGCAGGATTTGAACCTGCGACCCCTTGGACCCAAACCAAGTGCGCTACCAAGCTGCGCTAAACGCCGAAACAGTACTAAAGTAAGATGGGGCGACTGACGAGACTTGAACTCGCGACAACCGGAATCACAATCCAGGGCTCTACCAACTGAGCTACAGCCGCCACTACTTTATGCAGTGCGTTGTTTACTTTTATAAAATGGCGCACCCGGAAGGATTCGAACCTTCGACCGACGGCTTAGAAGGCCGTTGCTCTATCCGGCTGAGCTACGGGCGCATTTCGAACCACACCTTACGTG
This sequence comes from Pseudoalteromonas sp. XMcav1-K, assembly GCF_044005875.1. Taxonomy (NCBI): domain Bacteria; kingdom Pseudomonadati; phylum Pseudomonadota; class Gammaproteobacteria; order Alteromonadales; family Pseudoalteromonadaceae; genus Pseudoalteromonas; species Pseudoalteromonas sp. XMcav1-K. The sequence goes on from NZ_JBIPJE010000041.1 coordinate 116,199, forward strand.
CAGAAACCCTTTATAAAAAAGTGGTCGGCGTTGCAGGATTTGAACCTGCGACCCCTTGGACCCAAACCAAGTGCGCTACCAAGCTGCGCTAAACGCCGACTGTTTTGAACATTCATGTGAGTGCTCGTAAACAACGGGGTGCATAATAGTGATTTGACCTTGCCCCGTCAAACCTTTTTTTTGAAAAAACTGTTCAACTGGTTAAATTTAACCCTAAGTGTTCACATTTTGTTAAAAGTATGACTTTAACGCATAAAAGATAATCAAACATATCGGACATTTGTCCGCTAACACCTGTTGGCTATTGTTTAAATTCATGAGAAAATGCGCCCCACTCCACACTTTAGTATCTTATATGTAGGTTTTTTAATGTCAGCAAACATCATTGACGGCAAAGCAATTGCAAAACAAGTTAGAACATCTGTTGCAGAACGTGTAGCAGAACGTAAAGCACAAGGACTACGCGCCCCCGGCCTAGCGGTTGTGTTAGTAGGTCAAGATCCTGCTAGTCAAGTTTATGTTGGCTCAAAACGTAAAGCATGTGAAGAAGTGGGTTTTGTGTCTAAGTCGTTCGATTTACCTGGTGATGCAACACAACAGCAACTACTCGATTTAGTAGAACAGCTAAACAATGATTCAGAAGTTGACGGTATCTTAGTACAGCTACCGTTACCTGAAGGTTTAGATGCAGAGCAAATCTTAGAAAGAATTACACCACATAAAGATGTTGATGGCTTCCACCCTTATAACGTAGGTCGATTAGCACAGCGTATGCCTGCACTTCGTCCGTGTACACCTAAAGGTATTATCACATTGCTTGATTCAACTGGTGTTAAATACAAAGGTATGGACGCAGTGGTTGTTGGTGCATCTAATATTGTAGGTCGCCCAATGGCGTTAGAACTGTTACTTGCTGGTTGTACAACAACGGTTTGTCATAAGTTTACTAAAAACCTTGAAGAGCACGTTCGCCGTGCTGACTTAGTTGTTGTGGCTGTAGGTAAAGCTGAATTTATTCCTGGTGAGTGGATTAAAAAAGGTGCCATCGTTATTGATGTAGGTATTAACCGTTTAGAGTCAGGTCAACTAGTGGGTGATGTGGCATATGATGTTGCAGCTGAAAACGCGAGCTTTATTACCCCTGTACCAGGTGGTGTTGGCCCAATGACAGTGGCGAGCTTAATTGCTAACACGCTTGAAGCATGTGAGACATATCACAGCTAGAGTTTAGAGTTCTAATCCCAATAAAAAAGGTTGCCGTAGCAACCTTTTTTATTGTTCAAACTTATAAAGTTAAGCTTTACGCCACGTTGTTTTGCCTGCACTATCCTCTAGCACAACACCCATAGCGGTTAGCTTATCGCGCGCTTCATCTGCTAGTGCCCAGTTTTTGTCAGCACGTGCTTGATTACGCTGTAAAATCAGCGCTTCAATTTCTGCTACTTCATCATCGGCTTGTTCACCTTGCAAAAAGCTTTCAGGATCTTGCTGTGCGATGCCTAAAATTTCACCGAGTGCTTTAAGAATAAATGCAAGTTGACCCGCTTGGTTCGCATCTTCATCTTTTAAACGGTTAATTTCTTTTGCCAGTTCAAAAATAACAGGCAATGCTTCAGGCGTATTGAAATCATCATTCATCGCAGTGTTGAAGCGTGCCACATAGTCATTTTCAAGTGATGTTTCGACCACTTCAACACCACGAAGTGCAGTATAGATACGCTCCATTGCTGCACGCGCTTGTTCTAAATTCTCGGTTGAGTAATTTAGCTGGCTACGATAATGACCGTTAATTAAGAAAAAGCGTACCGATTCACGATCATACTCTTTCAATACATCACGCAAAGTAAAGAAGTTGCCTAACGACTTAGACATTTTTTCTTTATTTACTTGTACCATGCCAGTGTGGATCCACGTATTCACATACTTTTCACCGGTAGCGCAGCATGACTGGGCAATTTCATTCTCATGGTGAGGGAATTGTAAATCTGACCCACCACCGTGAATATCAAAATGCGCGCCTAAATGCTTGTTGCTCATTGCTGAACACTCAATATGCCAACCTGGGCGGCCTTCACCCCACGGACTTGACCATGATGGTTCGTCTACTTTGGCTTTTTTCCAAAGAACAAAATCAAGTGGATCGTCTTTGCCTTCAGCAACGTCTACGCGCGCGCCTGCTTGCAACATATCTAAATCTTGTTGCGACAGTGAACCGTACTGCTCAAAGGTTGATACATCGAAAAGCACATCACCGTTGCTTGCTACATAGGCATGCTTTTTTTCAATCAAACGTTCAATCATCTCAATGATTTCATCCATATGACCGGTTACTGTTGGCTCGATATCAGCTGGCAACATATTCAGCGCATCAAAATCTTCGTGCATCGCTTTGGTCATACGTACGGTTAGCGCATCAATTGCTTCGCCATTTTCGTTTGCACGTTTAATAATTTTATCATCAACGTCTGTGATATTACGTACATAAGTAACATCAAAGCCACTGTGGCGAAGAAAACGATTCATCACATCAAACGACACATAGGTGCGTGCATGACCAACGTGACAGTAATCATAAATGGTGATACCACACACATACATGCCTACTTTGCCAGCTACAAGTGGTTTAAAGGCTTCTTTTTGTCGTGTAAGTGTGTTGTAAATCTGCAACATTTATAATTTCCTCTATGTTTGCGCATACTAAAGCGGCATTTTAACATGGTTGTGGTTAACGGATAAATCTTTCTTTGTTCTATTACCAGATATTTTATAAAATAGCCTGACACTTATTAAAAACTAACAGTTGGAATAAACATGGTTACTATTAAAACCAATTTTGGCGACATAAAAATCGCTTTAAATGCAGAAAAAGCACCGAAAACAGTAGAAAACTTTATTAACTACGTAAAATCGGGTTTTTACGACGGTACTATCTTCCACCGTGTTATTGACGGCTTTATGGTTCAAGGTGGTGGTTTCACTGCTGATATGGAACAAAAAGACGTTCAAGCACCAATTGAAAACGAAGCAAATAACGGCCTAGAAAATAAAGTAGGTACGATTGCAATGGCGCGTACGCCAGATCCACACTCAGCAACAGCACAGTTTTTCATTAATGTGAACAACAATGACTTCTTAAACTTCACTAGCGAAACATCGCAAGGTTGGGGTTACTGTGTATTTGGCGAGATTGTTGAAGGCATGGACATCGTAGAGAAAATCAAAGCAGTACCAACAGGTAGCTATGGTTTCCACCAAGACGTTCCACTTGATTCAGTTGTGATTGAAAGCGCAACTATCGACGCTTAATAAGCATATTTGCCTCGGGTAACTGGGGCAAATTCTTATCTATTATGAATAAAACCTACTTTATTGCAGATCTGCACTTAAGCGACGACACCTCCTTGATCAATCAAGGCTTTTTTAACTTTATAGATAATTTAAAGCAGAACGCAAAATCAGTAGATGCCCTGTATATTTTGGGTGACTTTTTTGAAGCCTGGATTGGCGATGACAATCATACAGCACTCAATCAAAAAGTTGCCAATGAATTAAACGAGTTGAGTCAGGCAGGGGTAAAACTCTATTTTACCCATGGTAATCGCGACTTTTTAATTAAAAAGCGCTACGCCAAAGCCTGCAATATGACGCTCCTGCCAGAGCAAACAATCATTAATTTATACGGCACGCCAACGCTAGTTTGTCATGGCGATGAGCTCTGCACCGACGATATCGAATACCAAAAATTCCGTAAAAAGAGTCGCTCTTGGTGGTGGCAAACATTAATGCTTAACTTACCACTCAGTTTTCGCCAAAAAAAAGCGGCTAAGATTCGTGCTCACAGCAATCAATCAAAAAAAATGAAGTCACAGGCCATTATGGATGTTAACGAGCAAGCTGTGAGTGACACCTTTACTAAATTTAACGTCAGCCAGATGATCCACGGCCACACTCACCGCCCTAATGTGCATAAGTATGATAATAATAAAACGCGCTATGTACTTGGCGATTGGTATACTGATTTATGGTATATCGAGGCATCACAACAAGGCATTAAACTGATTAGTGAGCCTTTATAAAATGTAACACAATCAAAAAGAGCGCTAACTGCGCTCTTTTGGTTTTCCACTGTGAAATTTAAAATCATCATCCGGTGATGAAATAAGCTCGGCTTCTATTTCACCGAAAAACTTTACGCGATCGGAAATATCTTCTCCGGCAACTTGCTCTGCAAGGGCCAGATAATCTTCATAATGACGCGCTTCTGAGCGAAGCAAGGAAATATAAAATTTACACAGCTCCTCATCTAGGTGTGGGGCTAGTTTTGCAAAACGCTCACAGGAACGGGCTTCTATATAAGCGCCACATATTAGCTTATCGACTAATATTGCAGGCTCGTGGGTACGCACATGGGTCATCATGCCTTTAGCGTAACGGCTTGCCGTAATATTTTCATAATCAATACCACGAGCAACCATGATCTCTAATACTTGGTAAAAATGATGAAGCTCTTCTTTAATTAGCAATACCATTTTATCAATTAAGTCTTGGCCAAAATTAGAGTCACTCTTTGGCACAATTTCTTTACTTAATTTGTAATGTTCAGCCAAGGATTCAAGCGAACCTTCTTTTTTATAGACAAACTTCTCATAAGGCTGAAACCATTCAAGTAAGGCTTCGCCACTTTTTTTGTCTGCGGCATATTTACGAATTAACCACATAGCCGTTTGCCCAGCTTTTAATTCACAAATTAAATGATCGAGTAATAAAACAGGTAAGTTTTCTGCTTTTTTGGCTTCAGTGATCCATTCATCGGGAGTTTCACACTGTAAAAACTGATAAATGGGCGCTAATAGTTCCTGATATTTCGCTAGACTCATATCTATGTTAGACAAAAATGAATAATAATTAATTTTATCATAACAACTTAAACTAAGTCTTGATTCTTCTTGCACCGCCTTTGCTTAGATTGATCTTTATCAGATTTCAAAAGCAACCCTAAATTATATTTCTTGACATTTTATTAACAATAACCAATAAGTAGTAGTGAGCTTGTTTAAAAAAACAACAAACGCTAAGTGATGAATTTGAAGTCAAAAACCACATTAGCCAATCCGTTTAGGGTAATACAAGGAACACAATATGATATTAAATCATCTTTGGGGCTTATATGCTCACCCAAAAGAAGAATGGCAAACAATTGATGCTCGCCACGAAAGCTTTGGGTACAGCATGTCACATATTTTACTGATTGCTTTAGTACCAAGCATTATGGGGTATTTTTCATCGGTTTACTTAGGCTGGAGTGTTGGCGTAGGCGACCGGATTTTTTTAACTGAATCAAGCGCAATGCTACTTGCGATATCAATGTACTTCGCCCTCATTGCTGGCGTATTTACACTCGCCTACCTAGCACATTGGATGGCAATTACGTTTGGTGCAGAGCCAAGTTATACGCAAACACTTGAACTTGCCGCTTACACTTCAACACCTATTTTTATGTCGGCACTAGCGGCGGTATATCCAGAGCTTTGGTTTATCGTGATTGTGGGTTGTGGCGCAGTCGCTTACTCAGTGTACTTACTGTATACCGGTGTACCTATTCTAATGCACATACCTGAAGAGCGAGGCTTTATTTACGCGAGTTCAGTCGTGACCTGCGGTTTAGTGTTACTGGTGATAATTCTTGCGGCAACCGCAATTATGTGGACATCGGGTTTTGGTCCTATGTTTACATCAGGCTAAAATCGATTAATTCCTATTTCCAGCAAACTATATAGTTAATAAAAACAAAAAGGAGCTTTAAGCTCCTTTTTTATCGATTAACTTCTTAGAGATTATTCACTCGCATCTTGGTTATGAAGCTCTAAACCCGATGACATCGCTGATTCGCGACCAGATTTAGCCGCATCATTACGCAGTGCATCGATACGATTTAAGTAAGCTTGGTCGATATCACCTGTAACATAGTTACCATCGAACACAGATGTTTCGAAGTTGCTGATTTCAGGGTTTTCTTTGCTTACTGCACTAATAAGATCAGGCAGCGATTGATAAATTAGGCCATCAGCACCAATACTTGCATTGATATCTTCAACTTCGCGGCCATGTGCAATCAGCTCTTGCGCTGATGGCATATCAACACCATATACGTTCGGGAAACGAATTTCCGGTGCTGCTGATGCAAAATAAACATTCTTAGCACCTGCTTCGCGCGCCATTTCAACAATCTGTGCCGATGTTGTACCACGTACAATTGAGTCATCTACAAGTAATACGTTTTTGCCTTTAAACTCTTGTGCGATGGCATTTAGCTTACGGCGAACCGATTTTTTACGTAGTTCTTGACCTGGCATAATGAAAGTACGGCCAATGTAACGGTTTTTAACGAAGCCCTGACGATAAGGAAGGTCAAGTACGTTTGCCATTTCTAGCGCGATATCACACGAAGTTTCAGGAATTGGAATAACAACATCAATTTCTTTGTCAGCCCATTCGCGTTTAACTTTTTCACCCAGTTTAGTACCCATGTTTACACGTGCAGCGTAAACCGAGATTTTATCGATTGTCGAGTCTGGACGTGCAAAGTATACAAATTCGAAAATACATGGGCTGTATGCTGCATTTTGTGCACAATGTTGTGAATGTAGTTGACCGTCTTTTGATACAAAAATGGCTTCGCCTGGCGCAACATCACGAATAAATTCAAAACCACACGCATCAAGTGCAACACTTTCTGATGCAAACATGTACTCAACACCTTGCTCAGTTTCGCGTTTACCAAATACCAGTGGGCGAATACCGTTAGCATCACGAAATGCAATCATGCCGTGGCCGATAATCATCGCAATTGACGCGTAACCACCAACAACTTTGCTATTTACCGTTGTTACCGCAGTGAATACGTCTTCAGGCGATAGCTCAAGTTTATTCGGTTTGGCAAGTTCATGGGCTAAGATATTCAGTAATACTTCTGAATCTGATGTGGTGTTAACGTGGCGCTTTGCTGTTTTAAATAAATCTTCTTTCAACGCTTCTGCATTGGTTAAGTTGCCATTGTGCGCAAGCGCAATACCAAATGGCGAGTTTACATAAAACGGTTGTGCTTCAGCTGAGCTTGAAGAACCAGCCGTTGGGTAACGAACATGACCAATACCCATATCGCCTTGTAAACGCTTCATATGGCGTGTGTGAAATACATCTTTCACTAGGCCATTGTCTTTACGTAAGCTAAAGGTGTTATTGTCAATGGTAATAATACCCGCCGCATCCTGACCACGGTGCTGTAAAACGGTTAAACCGTCATAAAGAGTTTGATTTACCGGGGTAGTTCCGACGATACCAACGATACCACACATGAGAAAAATCCTCGCCTGATAAGGGGTTATTGAGTTAAGAAGCTTGAATTATCTTCGAGGTATTCAAAAAACCATTCGATAATAAAGCTAAACTCTGGAATTAAACTTGAACTACTCCACCAGTCTTTACTTGGGGCACTGGTGAAAGCATCGAGAAAAAATAATAGTGCACTAATTATGAGCACGCCACGCAATGCGCCAAACACTAAACCAATAATTCGGTCTGTACCTGATAAACCTGTGCGCTGAACGAGTTCTCCAAGTACATAATTCACTAAACTGCCAACAATCAAGGTAGAGAAAAACAAGATTGCGATTGCAGCGCCATTACGTACTAGGGGTTCGGAGATAGTGTCAGCAAGGAAGACGGCGAGATGTTCATAAAACATGCTTGAGATAAAAAAGGCAGCGATCCAAACAGCAAGCGACATTGCTTCTTTAACAAAGCCGCGCATCAAACTTACTAAGGATGAAAGTCCGATGATACCCAAAATGGTGTAATCTACCCAGATCATATTAACCTGCCCTTTTATGTTTCGCGCGCATTTTATATAAGCTTACGCCTAATTGCCAGCTCAATTTGTGATTTCAAATTGTGTCACTCGGCCATTCAGCTTGGTTAATTTTTTCAATTGGGGTAATTGTGATTCTAATTTTTGCTTATCTAACTCAGGCCCTACAAACACTTTTGTTAGTGTGCCTGATGGGGTTTTAATCGGTTTTGTAAACGCGGTAAAGCCCGCACCTTTAAGCTTCGCAAGTAACGATTCAACGTTCGCTTTATGAGAAAAACTACCTAATTGAATCACCCAAGCGAAATCCTCAAGATTGCTTTTTTCAGGTCGTTTAACCGCAACTTTCGGTTCAACTTTAGTATCGTTCACCGTTGGTGTTTCACCTAAATCAACCGTTGCGACTTTCTTTTCTTCCGTAAACTCGGCTTCATTTTGCGCTTTTTCAACTAAATCACTATTGAATGGCGAATTTTCGCCTTCATCGATTGCGGCTTCTTCAATCACGGGCGTACTTGGCAATGACTCACGTGCAAGCACTTGATCGGGTTCTGGATCTAAATCGATAGCTCTAAACTCTGGGCGTTCAGGTATATCTTTAAACGTTTCGCGTTTTTGTACTTTTTCGCCATCTAATATATTAGGAATAAATACAATCGCCGCTGTTACAACAATAACCGTACCCACTAAGCGATTGATAAATTGACTATTCACCTTTACTCCTTATTTTGCCAAAACGCGATTGCATCAGCCACAGTGTAGAATGAGCCAAATACAATTAGCAACTGATCTTCAGTCATATTTGCTAAAACCGTTTGCAAGCCGCTTGCGACACTGTCATGAATTGTTGCGTTTGGCGTGTCCACTTCACTGTGTAATTGCAGTAATAAATTATCGGCTTTATCGCCTCTAAAGCACGTTAGATTGGCTAAATGCCATTGATCAATATTTGACTTAACCGCATTAAACACCGCTTTTTGGTCTTTGTCTTGCAGCATTCCGGTAAGTGCAATAATCGTTTTGCCTTGTGCTTGAAATGTCGCCAATTTCGATGCTAAGTATCGTGCCGATTCAGGATTGTGTGCAACATCCGCATACACCAGCGGCTGTTCGCTCAAGCATTGAAAACGTCCTTCAACCGTAAGGTTAGCCAATACATCACAAATGGTGTCTTCATTTGGCAGCAAACCTAGTGTGTAAAGCGTTGTAATCGCCGTTGCCACATTTTGCGCTGGAATATTCGGTACCGGTAAAGACAAGGTTAAATCGCCATTTTGGTACGTTAGCAAATCAGTTGTCAGTGCAAACGAATAGTTTTGCTGTGCCGCAGTTACCTCTGTGCCCAGCTCTTCTGCATATTGCCAAATAGAGCTTGGGATAGCCAAATCACCAACAATCGCAGGGGCATTAGCTCTGAAAATACCTGCTTTTTCGCGACCAACCAACTCTCGAGTATCACCTAAGTATTCTTTGTGGTCTAAATCGATAGTTGTAATAACAGAAGCGATGGGCTCAACAATGTTAGTGGCATCCAATCGACCACCTAAACCTACCTCTAATAAGATGTAGTCAGGCTTTTTCTGTTTAAATACTTCAAGTGCCGCCAGTGTGCCAAATTCAAAATAAGTCAGACTAATTTCACCACGCCCCTGCTCTAGCGCATGAAACGCTGCAACATGATCTTGGTCTGGTAATTCCGACCCATTAATACGTACACGTTCGTTATAACGAATTAAATGGGGTGACGCATAAGTGCCAACTGAATAACCTTGAGATAGTAATAAGGCTTCTAAACAACGTGCGGTTGTGCCTTTACCATTGGTACCTGCGATTAAAATAACATTAGGAAGTGCGGTATAACCGAGCTTTTCACCGACCTGGCGAACGCGCGTTAAACCCATATCAATGTTTGAAGGATGAATACTTTCTAAATAACAAAGCCAATCATCTAGACTCGATGATTGGCTTGGTACAACATGTATCATAGTGCAATAAGTTGCTAAATCAGTTTAGATTATGCAATTCTATGCTCTTGTTCAGTTGACGGCAAGTGCATATATTTCGCAACTAGGCGTGCAATGGTGTCACGCATTTCACGACGGTCAACAATCATATCAATTGCGCCGTGCTCTAAAAGGAATTCAGAGCGCTGAAAACCTTCTGGTAACGTTTCACGTACTGTTTGCTCAATTACACGCGGACCAGCAAAACCAATTAGTGCTTTCGGCTCAGCAATATTAATATCACCTAACATTGCTAATGATGCAGAAACACCACCCATAGTTGGGTCAGTAAGTACTGAAATAAACGGCAAGCCTTGCTCACTCATTTTATCCAGTGCAGCGCTGGTTTTTGCCATTTGCATTAGTGACATAAGGGCTTCTTGCATACGTGCACCACCTGATGCAGAGAAACAAATTAGAGGCATTTTATGCTCTAAGCATTTGTTAACTGCTTCAACAAAGCGCGCACCAACAACCGATGCCATTGAACCACCCATAAATGAGAATTCAAATGCCACAGCTGCAACAGGTACACCTTTTAAGCGGCCAGTCATCGCAACAAGTGCGTCTTTTTCGCCACTTACTTTTTGTGCGCTTGAAATACGGTCTGAGTATTTCTTTGAGTCTTTAAATTTTAAAACATCTTTTGGCTCAAACTCTTGGCCAAGCTCTAAACGCTCACCGTCATCTAAAAACTGCTCAAGACGTTTACGTGCGCCAATACGCATATGATGATCACATTTAGGGCAAACATGTTGTTGTTTTTCTAGTTCTGCCTTGTAAACGATCGTGTCACAATCACCACATTTAGCCCAAACACCTTCAGGAATTTCTTTACGACCCGTAGACTTGGTTGTTTTTGGTAAGATTTTTTCTAACCAGCTCATTTAAATCTCTCTCACTGCTATATCTGCTTTGAACTACACAGAAAATTTTTGCAATTAAAACACTAATCGTGCGACTAAGGTATAAAAAACTGGTCTAATATGTCGCTAAATTGTGTTAATTAATCGGTTTTTTATAAGCTATTTGGTAAAAATAGCGGCCCTGGATTCGATTTAGGTATTTCAAAATGTTCAGGATAATCCACTTCCACTAGATATAACCCACCAGGCTTTGCCGTTGCTGATGCCTGGGTGCGATCTTTAAGAGCTAATACTTGTTGCATCCACTCTGGTGGATACTTGCCTTGGCCAATATCAATTAAGCATCCGGCAATATTTCGTACCATGTGGTGAACGAACGCATTGGCTTTAATATCAATTACAATAAAGTCGTTATAACGTTCAACATTTAAATGCATAATGTTTCGAAACGGCGTTTTTGATTGACAATGCACAGCGCGCACCGATGTAAAGTCTTGCTCGCCCAACAAATAAGGCGCAGCTAACTGCATTTGTTTTACATCGAGTGGGTGGTGATAATGACTAAGACCCGAACGTAAAATGCCTGGTCGATAAGTACTGTTATATATAATGTAGCGATAGCGTCTTGCTGTTGCGCTATAACGCGCATGAAAGTCTTCACTTACTTGTTTTGCCCAGCGAATTGCAATGGCATCCGGTAAGTTGGCATTCACACCGAGCGTAAACGCCACCATGGCTCTATCAGCTGTGGTGTCAAAATGCACTACCTGCCCTGTTCCATGTACACCAGCATCGGTTCTACCCGCACAAGTCACTTCTATTTTTTCGTTACAGATCTTTGAAAGCGCGTTTTCGAGCTCTTCTTGTACACTGTTTACGTGTTGCTGGCGCTGCCAACCACTGTACTGAGAACCATCATATTCTACGCCTAGAGCGACTCGCATGAACACTATTCCATGAATTTGAAAAACCCTAATTATACCGAGAGCTTGTCTTGATACCAAGTATAAAAAAGCCCGCTATGCGGGCTTTTTCAAATTAAACTTAAGACAGTTGCTGTTTTAATGCAAGCGCTTCGTCTTGTACTTCAGGCGGGCCGTCTTTGATCACTTCGTCAATAACTTTCAGCGCACTTTCTGAATCGTTAATTTCAAGGTATGCGCGAGCAAGGTCTAGTTTTGCAGAAAAACCTTGGTTCTCGGTATCTACATCTAGTGAGTCTTCCCCTGCCAGTAAATCCTCAAAATCACCTAAACCAACGTCCATATCTACATTTTGATAAGGCTCATTATCGGCGTCTAAATCATCACTTTCGTCAAGCAGATCATCAATATCTAAATAATCTGATTCGGTAGTATCAATCTCTTCTACTTCAAACGGTTCCGCTTCTGACTTTTCATCAAGTAAAGAATCAAAATCTAATTCAAAATCTTTCTGAGATTCACTAGAAATAGGCTCAGGCTCTGCTAATTCATTCAACAAGCTGTCAAAATCAGTACTCTCTAACTCATCGATTAGCATATCATTGCTATTGTCTAGGTCGCTACCTAACAAATCATCATCAAGTAAGTCGTCATTTTCTGATTCTGTCGCTGATAAATCTTCTGTTGTAATAACTTCATCATTAATTGCTTGCGCTTGTTCTATTTCTGGTAACGGTTGCTCGTTATCAAATACTGGCGCATCAAGCTCTTCAAGCGCTTCATCCAGTTCAAGCTCTGGGTATTCATCAAGCGTTTGACTTGGTGTATCAGCGCGTAATTGCTCGTCACTCTCAAATTGCTCAGACAGACGCTCATCTTCAGCGCCAAGATCGACATCAATTGCTAATGGATCATCACCAAAATCAACATTTTCTTCAGATAAAATGCTGTCGTCGATGCCAATATCAAGCGTGTCATTAAGATCATTCTCTAATTCATCGTCATTTAACGATTCACCATCAGGAAAAGCCATATCTTCAAGCAATTGCTCTGGCTCAAGCGTATCCGTTGCCTCATCACTTTCTACTGATTCATTCTGCTCAGCTATTTCAAGTGGCTCATCAAGCGCATCTAATAATGCATCGTCACCATCAAGTGCATCGAGTAACGCTTCATCTGCTGTTTGCACGTCAGATGCAGATTCATCAAGCATCGATAAATCATGCTCGACCGTTTGCTCAGTTAAATTATCGAAGTTGTTAGCATCAATATCTGTTAAATCAGACTCAAGTGCCTCAATATCTTCTGAGGCTGTTATTTGTGGCTCAATTGCATCAAGCTCATCGAACTCGTCTAGCGCCTCTTCATTAGATACAGGTAAATCATCTAACGACTCTTCTACTGGCTCGTCTAATTCTTCAGAGATGATTTCGTCTTCAAGGGCGGCTGCTTCACCGTTTACATCATCAACATCAATTTCAGCGATATCTGCATCATTAGACGCTTCATCAGATTCAAGCGCTTCTGGCTCAATCACATCAAGTTCATCTAATTCATCTAGCGCACCTTCACTTGATGCAAGTGTGTCATCCAACGAGTCTTCGAGGGAGTTATCTAACGACTCTTCGAGTGAATCATATAGTGATTCTTCTAGTGACTCGTCTAACTCTTCAGAGATTATTTCGTCTTCAAGAGCAACTGCTTCATCGTTGACTTCATCAACATCAATTTCAGCGATATCAGCTTCACTAGACGCTTCATCAGATTCAAGCGCTTCTGGCTCAATCGCATCAAGTTCATCTAATTGCTCTAGCGTCTCTTCATTTGATGCAAATGAATCATCTAGTGACTCTTCGACTGACTCATCTAATTCTTCAGAGATTATTTCGTCTTCAAGGGCGACAGCTTCATCGTTTACATCATCAACATCAATTTCAGCGATATCAGCTTCACTAGACGCTTCATCAGATTCAAGCGCTTCTGGCGCAATTGCATCAAGCTCATCTAGCGCCTCTTCATTAGATACAGGTGAATCATCTAACGACTCTTCTACTGACTCATCTAATTCTTCAGAGGTTATTTCGTCTTCAAGGGCAGCTTCAACATTAATGTCGTCAACATCAATTTCATCGATATCGGCATTACTAGACGCTTCATCAAGTTCAAACGCTTCTAATTCTTCCGCTTCTGACGCAATCGTATCAAGTTCATCTAATTCATCTAGCGCATCTTCACTTGATGCAAGTGTGTCATCCAACGAGTCTTCGAGTGAATCATCTAGTGATTCTTCTACTGGCTCGTCTAACGCTTCAGAGCTGATTTCATCTTCAAGGGAAGCTGCTTCAACGTTTACATCATCAACATCAATTTCAGTATCATTTGACTCTGTCGCATCTAATTCAGACTCTGATTCTACACTTTGTTCAATTAGCTCATCGATGTCATCAAGTGCCGATCCGTTATCACTTTCAGCTGTCTGCTCTAATAAGGCATCAATATCATCATCTGACTCAGTAGCTTCTGTCGACTGCGCAGCTTCATCTAACAATGCGTCAATATCATCAACATCGCTTGTCTCAACTTCAGCTGCTTGTTCCTCTAATGTGTCAACAGAAATATCATCTGAATCGAGCGAATCTTCAAGTTCATTTTCTGATGTGTCTGTATTTGCAATAGCTTCTGCAGCGGCTTGTTGCGCAGCTAGACGTTCTGCGTCTGAGTTAGCCTCTTCGATTAATGCATCAAGATTGGTTAGGTCAGTATCATCAGCCTCAACCTCATTGATCATCGCATCAATATCATCCATATCTAATTGGATTTCAGGTTCTTTCTCTTCTTCGCTTTCAGTTACTTCAGACTCTAGTTCATCATTACTTAGCTCATCCATAATAGCATCGACATCAGCTACATCAGGCTCTTCCTGACTGAGCGGCTCTTGCTCTTCTGGAATATCTAGTTCAATTTCACTATCGCTTTCTGCTATTTCGTCAATCGCCACATCATCGCTATCAGCGCCTGTGTCAAAATCTTGCGCTAGAATCGCATCAATATCGTCAGCATCTGCTAATTCGTCGTCTGCGCTATCATTATTTAAATCTGGCACGAGGTCATCTGAATCACTTTCATCTAGCAAATCATCATCAAGTGCATCACCTAGTAGACCGTCAAGCTCATCTTGATCTAGCAGCGAGTTAGTTTCTTCGAGCGCAGGCTCTTCATCTTCGTAGAGCAAGTCTTCAGGTTCGCCCAATGTATCGTCTAGATCATCATCAAGTGCAACAACATCATCGTCTAGTGCATCGTCAAAGCTTTGATCAAGCACATCATCAAATGGGTCGTCTAATCCTTGGTCTAAACCTGAACTTAAATCATCGTCTACTGTGTTATCTGCCAGAACGTCATCTAACCCATCGCTTAAATCATCATCTAACGTATCGTTTACGATAGGGTCTGGTACCTTTGACATTGGTGTATCAAAAATAGGTTCTTCAGGTTCAACTTTATTTGCACGCGATTTAAACCAATAAATTGCGCCGCCAACAATTAAAAACCCAGGAATAAGTGCAAGCACGACTAACAGCAGTGGGTTATTTGTCAAATTTTGTAAACTAAATGATTCTGCCTCAGCCTTGGCCTTGGCTTCTTGTTCTGCAAGAATGCGATGCTGGTCAGCAAGTAGCGCTTTTAATTCGTCTAGTGTTTGTCTATCGCTGTCTAATTGACCGCGAATATGCTCAAGTTCAGTTGATAAGCTGGTAACTTGCTTTTTCAGGTTTTCATTTTCGTTAAGAATTGCCTCAACGTTATCAACCGATGATTTAAATTCGTCTTTAAGCTGCTCTAACTTCTCATTTTGTGCTTCTTTTGCCTGCTTAATTTCGTCACTTAGTTCTTTTTTAGCAACGATTACATCTTCTTTTTTCGCCTGCTCTGCTTGCTTTGCAACAACGTCGATTTCGGTTTGAGTAAGTTCGCCTTTAACCTTTTTATCCCAAAGTTTGTCATCTAGCTCTGAACGCTCTTGGGCAAAGCCTGCATTAATGCTTCGGATCTCGCGCATTGATGGCATTGCTAAATAAGCGCCAGGGCGCAAGTGATTAATATTATTATCGAGGAAAGAATTGGGGTTTTTCTGATAAATCGCTTGCATTACCTGATAAATCGTAACCGAGTTATCAGGTCTTAATTTAGTTGCGATACGCCATAGCGTGTCTGAATCGCGAATTGGTCCATAACGTTTCCCCTGTTCACCGATATCTACGTTTTTCGGTCCGCGGATGCGAGTGCTGTCGGCAAAAAGGTCGAATGATAGGGTCGATGCACCTAGCAACACTGCCGAAAATAAAATTATCGCTTTTGAAGAAAAGAAGCTGCGCATGGGTTTCCTTTAATATTAACTCTGAGAAGTTTATATGTTCTTGAACACGGTGCTCGAACATCAAACTTATGCAAAGTTTGCACCATTTTTATAGTTTCCTAGCTGTAACATCTTAAAATAGTGCGACTCTTTTTATAATTTTCAGCGTAAAACTATAAACCAGAAAACACTGAATATCCATTAATTAGCATTAGTAAAGTAACTGGCGGGATTACATTATCTCAGTATTTGAACATGCCGCTTTAAACTGAAACTCAATAAGTTACGAATAATGCCAAACAATTACGGTGGTATAATTGTTTGGCATCAAAGAAATGACAATTATAGGTATTGTTCGATTAACAACTCTGCGATTTGTACACTATTTGTTGCCGCACCTTTACGTGTGTTATCAGATACAACCCACAAATTTAATCCATGTGGATGGCTAATATCTTGACGTACACGGCCAACATATACCGCGTCATTGCCGCTCGCATCTGTCACCGGTGTTGGGTAGTCTTGCTCGTCTTCGATATATTCTACGCCTGGCGCATCGTTTAACAACTGCTTCACATGTTCAACATCTACCGGCATACGCGTTTCTAAGTGAATCGCTTCTGCATGACCATAAAATACAGGTACGCGCACAGCCGTTGGGTTAACCATTACACTGCTATCGCCGAATATTTTCTGCGTTTCCCACACCATTTTCATCTCTTCACGGGTGTAGCCATTATCTTCAAACGAATCAATTTGTGGGATCACATTAAACGCGATTTGCTTAGGAAATACGTCGTTTTCAAGTGGACGCGCATTCATTAGGTTTGCTGTTTGTTTTGCTAACTCATCAACCGCTTTTTTACCACCACCTGAAACAGACTGATAAGTAGTTACGTTAATACGATCAATACCATAGGCATCATAAATCGGCTTTAGTGCCACCATCATTTGAATAGTTGAACAGTTCGGGTTAGCAATAATATTGCGATTTCTAAAGTCACTCAGTGCTTCAGGGTTAACCTCAGGCACAACTAACGGCACATCGTAGTCGTAACGAAAATGTGAGGTATTGTCGATAACCACACACCCTGCTTCTGCTGCAATTGGCGCATATTTTTCCGAAACGCTGCTACCCGCTGAGAACAGGGCAATATGGGCATTAGCAAAATCGAAGGTCTCAACATCAATCACTTCAATGTCTTCGCCTGCAAACTTAATATCTTCGCCTGCACTGCGCTCTGATGCCAATAAATACAGCGTATCAATTGGAAACTTACGCTCTTCTAGTGTTTCGATAATTTGACGGCCTACTAGGCCCGTTGCACCTAAAACGGCAACATTGAATTTTTGTGACATGTTATTCCTCAATCACGTTAAAGCCCAGTTGGCTTAAACGTTTTGCATTTGCAGTTGAACTGCATTTTACCGTTAAAGTGCTAAATTCGCGACGTCCCGGATAGTTTTTTCTTAAACTATCGAATCCTTCACTATTTAAGCCGTTTTTTAATAAGCCATAATCGCGGCGCGCATCATACACGCTATGCACTAACTGACAAATATTTGCATCGCTAAACGTTGTGCCTAAATGTACCGCCATAAACTCAGGTTGAGGGAGAAAATCTGCCATTTTGTGCGTTGTTGGTTTACCGAGTTGCTGACAAACTGCTTGATACAACATATCCGTTCCACCAGCTTTACCCTCAAGGCTGTGACCGGCAATATGCACTGAGCCAATACGTGTGTATGGCAGTAAGGCTTGTTCAATATTCGGCTCATTCTCCCAGACATCCAACACTAACGATAATCCACCGCCCGCTTGCATAAAGTTGAGCAATGCGGAGTTATCAATGACATCACCGCGACATGAGTTCACCACAATCGCATTTGATTTTAACTTGGCTAAATTGCCTTGGTTAAGTAAATGTTTTGTTTTATGAATGCCTTCTTTTACTAATGGCACATGAAAGCTCAAGATATCAGCTTTCTCAATCACTGTATCAAGTGACACACCTTCGCTTAGCTCGCCGGCAGCTTGCTTTGGCGGATCGCACAAAAGTAACTTACAGCCCAAAGCTTCAAGTTTAACCGCAAGGCGGCTACCAATATTGCCTACCCCAATAATACCGACCGTTTTATCACGTAAGCTAAAATCATCTTCTTGCGCAAGCGCGAGTAGGCTTGATATGACATACTCGGCCACAGCCGTTGCATTGCAACCCGGTGCGCTGGAAAACGCGATACCTTTTTGCTGTAACAGCGTTTGATCAACGTGATCAGTGCCTATAGTTGCAGTGCCAACAAATTTCAGTTTGTTTGCATGCGCTAATAAATTGGCATCAACTTTGGTAATTGAACGTACCAATAGAATATCAGTATCAATAAGTTGTTGGGGATCTAGCTCACGACCGGCAAATCGAGTGATTTCACCGAATTCTGAAAAAAACTCTTCGACCAAAGGCATATTTTGGTCTGCAAGAATGCGCATACTTGTCCTATTAAGGCAAACGGGTGATACGCTATTTTAACGGGAATAAAAAAGCCACTCAATCACTTAAGTGGCTTTTCTTAGATTCATTTAGCGATAACTAAAACGTTCGCTAATTAACCCTTGTATTTTTGCATTACAAGCGTTGCGTTTGTGCCGCCAAAACCGAAGCTGTTTGACATCACAGTGTTAAGCTCGGTTTCACGCGCTTCTTTTACGATATCTAAACCTTCAGCTTGCTCATCTAATTCATCGATGTTGATAGATGGTGCAACAAAGTTATTTTGTAGCATTAGAATTGAGTAAATCGCTTCGTGTACACCAGCGGCGCCCAGAGCGTGACCTGTCATTGCTTTTGTCGCACTGATTGCAGGTGATTTACCACCAAACACTTCTTGAATTGCGCCAAGCTCTTTTACATCACCTACCGGTGTTGATGTACCGTGCGTGTTTAGGTAATCCACTTCACCTTCAACCGTTGCAAGCGCCTGTTGCATACAACGAACTGCTCCTTCACCTGATGGTGCAACCATGTCGTAACCGTCTGACGTTGCGCCGTAACCTACTATTTCACCGTAGATTTTCGCACCACGCGCAAGCGCGTGCTCTAATTCTTCAACAACAACGATACCGCCACCACCAGAAATAACAAAACCATCACGATTTGCGTCATAAGTACGTGAAGCAAGCTCTGGTGTTTCATTATACTTCGTTGATAATGCACCCATCGCGTCAAATTCCATTGCTAATGTCCAGTGAAGTTCTTCACCGCCACCAGCAAAAATAACATCTTGTTTGCCTAACTGGATTTGCTCAACCGCGTTACCAATACAGTGTGCTGACGTTGCACATGCTGAACTGATTGAGTAGTTAACACCTTTAATTTTAAACGGTGTTGCTAAACATGCTGACGTAGTTGATGCCATAGTACGCGGTACCATGTATGGACCTACGCGCTTAACACCTTTTTCACGAAGAATATCAGCAGCTTCAACTTGATACTTAGATGAACCACCACCTGAACCTACAATAATGCCCGTACGCGGGTTAGAAACTTGCTCTTCATTTAGGCCAGCATCTTCAATTGCTTGTTGCATTGAGATATATGAATACGCTGCTGCGTCACCCATAAAACGGAATGCTTTACGATCAACATGCTCTTTCGGGTCAAGATCAATGCTACCGCTCACATTTGAACGTAATTTTAAATCTGCAAACTCTTGATTGAATGTGATGCCTGAACGGCCTGCTTTTAATGATTCAAGTACTTCTTCTTGATTATTACCGATACTTGAAACAATACCGATACCCGTAATTACGGCTCTTTTCATGGATAAACCTTTTCTACAAAGATAATTGTGCTCTATTCTACGTGTTATTTACAAAAAACTGGTCTAATCTCAGCGTACACGTGTTTCGAATTTACAGTATTTTAACTTTAACTGCTAAATAAATAAGACTTAATTGTTCTAAATCAAGTTTAACCGCCCCCCTATATCTCGTACAATAGCGCTACGTTAAGTTTGTTTTAAATAATTATGATCCGCCACGCAAAAATTGAGTTTAATGAATCAGGCACACCGGTCGCACAAGACTTCGATGATGTGTATTTTTCGAACGATAACGGCTTGTTAGAGTCAGATTATGTGTTTTTTCAACAAAACAATATTGCTTCGCGTTGGCAACATCATCCTAGAAGGCACTTTGTTATTGCTGAAACGGGGTTTGGTACAGGGCTAAATTTTTTAAACACCTGGCAGCGGTTTAACCAAGATAGCGACAAATCAGTTGAACAACTGCATTTTATTAGCTTTGAAAAATTCCCGCTTGAACAATCAGCGCTGCAACAAGCGCTTGCTGCTTGGCCAGAGTTAACAAGCTTAAGTGAGCAACTTGTCGCAAGTTATCCAACTGCCATTGCAGGCTGTCATCGTTTAGAGTTTGATCAAGGTCGCGTTATATTGGATTTGTGGTTTGGCGATATTCAAGACACCCTGCCACAGCTTTGTTACGGTGAAAACGGCATTGTCGATGCCTGGTACCTTGATGGTTTTGCCCCCAGTAAAAACCCTGATATGTGGCAACAGTCGTTATTTGATGGCATGGCCAACCTGGGGCGTAGCGACTGTACCTTTGCCACTTTTACCGCCGCCGGCTTTGTACGCCGAGGCCTTGCCGATGCGGGCTTTAGCGTAAAAAAAGTAAAAGGTTACGGCCGTAAACGTGAAATGGTGGTTGGCACATTAGAAAAAGCAAATCAAAGCAGTACACAACCAGCCTATTTTGAGCGTAGCACGCAATCACTTGAAAAAGTTGCGATTATTGGCGGCGGCATTGCCACTGCAACCTTAGCTTACAGCTTTGCAAAACGGGGCATAGCTTGCGATATTTTTTGTAAAGATGATGCACTCGCAAAAGGTGCGTCGCATAATCACCAAGGCGCTGTTTACCCAAATCTACAAGCTGATTTTAATGCCATAAGCGAGTTTTTTGCTCATAGCTTTTATTATGCTAAACGTGTTTATCAGCAAATACATGATGATGGCTATCACTATCCACACGATTGGTGCGGTGTACTATTACATGGCATCAGCGACAGTAAAGTAGAGATTCAACAACGTCTTATAGAAAAAAGCGCGTGGCCAAGTTCTTTAATTCGCGGTGTATCAGCACAACAAGCAAACGATATTGCCGGTTTTGAGGCTAACTTTTCTGGCTTATTTATTAGTGAAGCTGGCTGGGTAAAACCACCGGCATTAGTAAACGCTATTTTCGCTGCGAGTAATAGTTATACATCACATAATATCGTTTTTAACACCGAAATTAGCGATATTGTAAAAACACAAAATGGCTATCAACTTATTGATTCAAACAATCAAAGTGTTGGAGAGTTTAGCCAAGTGTTCATCACCTGCGGTGAGTTAACTACCCGTTTTTCACAAACCCAAGTACTGCCATTTAGCCCTGTACGTGGTCAAGTTACCCGCGTTATGGCAAACGGCTTATCGCAAAAACTAAAAACCGTGCTGTGTCATAAAGGGTATTTCACTCCCCAGTTAGATAACACTCACTGTATGGGCGCAACGTTCGAAAAACATAGTATGAGTCGAGAGATTAGTAGTAGCGACAACTTAATTAATTTAAATCAATTGCGCTCGTTTTATCCCGAGCAGTTGGGGATCACCGAAGAATCAATACTCGATGCTAAAGCCGCTATTCGCTGCACAACTCCAGATCATCAACCAATCGTTGGTGAAGTTCCCGATGAAGACACATTGTTAAACAACTTTGCGCCACTGAGAAACGGCAAACATTACGACTTTGCAACTAATGCTAACCCAAATAACGGTTTATTTGTGTTTTCCGGCTTAGGTGCGCGCGGGCTATGTACAGCGCCACTCGCTGCGGAGATGTTAGTAGCGGCACTTTGTGACGAACCATTGCCTGTGCCAACCCATATCAGTGAAATGCTACATCCTAATCGCTTTATTGTGCGCGATTTAAAACGCAACAAGCGATAAAAAAACGATAAAAAAAGCCGCATAGTTTGCACTATGCGGCTTTTTTGAGAGTTAATTTCGGGAAATTAACGACAACCAGGCGTATTAAAGTCGACAACAATCGACGCACCACTTGCAGTACCTGAGACTTTTACATAACCCCAATACTCGCTTTGGTTGGTGATGTAAATACACTCACCATTACCCACATTTTGTGATGATGCATCTACACTACCAGCACTTGGCCAACCGCCATTACGATATTCTAGATTAATGTCACCAGAACCATTTGACGTAGTAATAGCTACACTTGTTGCACCACTTACATCCGCAATGCTTAACCAAATTGGTTCTTGTTCCGCAAGACACATTACATCGCCATCGTATAAACGACCGCCACCACTTGGGCCCTCTGTTGCACATGCATTTGGTACATTAAAACCACCGCCACTTTGTACTGTGTAGTTAGCTTTTAGTTGTGTATCAAAATTAGCATAGCCGTAAACCATTACGTGATAAGTGCCTGCTTGTGGCTGTGCGATAGTACAACGCTCACTATTACCGCCAACATATGGACGACAGTCATAGCTTTCCATTGTTGGTGCATCACCAAACTTCACATATAAGTCACCATCACCCGAACCACCATTTAAAGTAATTTCTAAATCACTGGCGTTTGCAGGTACGTTTACAACAAAGCGTTTCTCATCGCCGGTGTTACCCGTTACCTGCTGCGCTACGCCGTTTTGTAGCTCATTACCAACTGGTGGCTGTGTACCTGTCACTGTTGCTGTAGTTGACACGCTAGCACTTGCACCTTCTGAATCAGTCACAGTAAGTGTTACTGCATAGTCTGCCGCGGTTGCGTAACTGTGGCTTGGGTTAGCTTCTGAACTTGTTGTGCCATCGCCAAAGTCCCAGCTGTATGACGCGATACTTGATTCTTCATCATAAGAGCCATTGCTCGTAAACGAAATTAACTCGCCCACTTCGCCACTGTATGGACCATTAATTACCGCCACAGGTGCTTTATTTTGTGGTGGGTTTGTATCACCGTTAGCAAGTGCTTGTGTCCACTGCGTAAACTCAGCATCATAGTTTGTTGCCCAAGTATTGATACGTGATTTATACCCTGCCCAATCACCTGAACGTGTTGACGCTAACATTTGGTTTAGTTCATCGCGATGATTTTCGAACATAAAGCGAACTGCCAAGTAACCCCAACGGTAAATACGATCTTGGTCAAAACCATCGTATGTTGTTTCAAATACCGTACCTAAGCTGTAAGTCGAACCATCTTTAATGGTATCAATTGCCGCAGGGTTATCGTTTTCGTTTGCAATGTACTCTGCAACACCTTCGCTCCACCACACAATTGCTTCTGTTGGTGCGTTAAAGCCGCCGTACAAATCAAAACGACCATCAAGATAATGTACATACTCGTGCTCTAAGTTCCATACAAAGTGGTCGGCATTCGCATAGCTTGCTTCATACGCAACAAAGTTTGGAATGTTACCCGGTGTTGATGGGTTACCTTCTAAGTACATACCACCGTTATTAGTGTTAATACCAAAAATAACACCCGCATATTTACCGTAGTCGTCACTTGAGTCAAAAATATTCACTTGTAGCTGGCTATTCACGTCGTCAGCAACCGGTGTATTATTGGTTTGCAATTGACCATGGAAGTACGTTTCTTCATAACCCATTTTGCTACACGCTGCTTGATGCTGCGCACTCGTCATATTTTGTGAACGAATTTTAATGGTGCTGCTACAGGTGTACGTTTGTGATAACACTTGTGATTCAAGTTGCTCTTCAAATCCACAAATATTATAAGTATCACAGCTGCCGTGGTAACCCGCTGTATCTGCCGCACCTAACCATACCGAATCGCCATACCCATACATTTGATAATCAGAGAAAATGCGATTTAACGCTGCATCAACAGCTGTTTGAATAGTACCTGGGTATTGTTTTAATCGACCTAATTCACGTGCTGCATTTGCAATCATAAATTCAGCATCAGAGTCGATCATATACGTGCTTGTTGTAAACTTCGCAAGTGCACTTACCAAATCATTCGCTGAACCCACTTTATTTTTAAATTCAGTATTCCATTGCCCACGGAATAAAATTGTAAATACGCCGTTTACCGCACTACGCATATTCCACTTGCCTGCGTAACTTGCATTCCAACGGTTTAGCCATTCAACAACCACTGGTAAATACACATCTTGCTGCTCAGAGCTATCCATTGTGATAAGTACTTCTGAAAGTGTCTTACCGTGCGCATCATTGTCATCGTAAAAATGGCTATTGTTCACGAATGCGTCAATGGCATTCTTAACAGCTGGTTTCACCCAAGACGCAAACGTTACTTGGTCGTTATAAAACTCCACATAATAACCGGCACGCAGATACAAAAATAATGCCTCGATATCGTTATCACCACCGCCTTGATAGCTATCGGCAAGGTTTTTAACGTGATTCGCTACTGCGTACATATTATTTGAATCGTACGCCGCAACTTGAATGTTACTCGCTGCACCAAATAGTTCATTAACGCAAGTTGTACCCTGCGATTTAATTTCGCTAATTAGCTGGGTTGAGTTACTAGTTGCTAGGGCATTCACATCACACGTTGCCGCAGCGGCTTGCTGCATACTTTGTGATTTAAGCGTATGAATACGTTTGTGCGCGTGTTCGAAAGTGTGCGTTGATTGTTGAGTGGTTACCGCAGTAGGCGCGTTGTCCATGCGCTTAGACTCAACACCATGATGGTGAACCTTAGGTTGATTTTGCGAAATAGGCGCGCTGGCTGCAAACGCACTTTGACCATAACTTAATGTGGCAAGCACTAACGCCAATTTTGTAAGTTTCATTGTTTATTTCCAATTGTTGTTGTCATAATTTTTCGATAAAACCAGTATCGAGTTTCGTTGCTGAACGACATATTGAATCGATAAAACATGGATTCAATATACTGTATACAATATATTAACTTTTGTTCTAAATATAGGGGCAAACTAACAGTTTTTTTGATAATGTATATTTTTCAATTGGTTATATTGTAAAAATGCGAAAATTGTATTAGAAAATCACGCTATATTTGCAATAGTTACTTTGAGATGTCGTGCTGGCAGGTTTAATTGCGCTAGAAACAACAGTTATTCGGGCTTACATTGCCCTAGCGCAAAGCGACAAAACAAATAAACGCTAAACTAAATATTAAGTTCACTAATAAGTTAATGGTTATGACAAAAACAATTGCAGAGTTAATGACGTGTGACGTGCTATCAATTGAACTAGACAATACGATGGCTGATGTTCACCAAATGATGAAAGATCATAATATTCGCCATATTCCTGTTTTAGAAAATGGCCTTTTTTACGGTATGGTGACACAAAAAAGTGTGCTTGCTAAAACCATGTATTTGCTAGACAAATACGGCGTAAATGCGTTAAATAGAAGGGAAAAGCAAGTACCTGTTTCAGAGCTAGTGGATAAAGACGTGGTTTTCGCCAACGCGACAATGCCATTGACCGAAGCGGCACGCTTTTTCTTAAATAATCGGCACGGATGTTTGCCTGTCGTAGACGACAACAACCAGTTGCAAGGAATAGTTACCTCATCCGATTTCGTTAGACTATCCTTAACACTATTAGAAAGTTAACCCACAAATGGGTGATCAGGAGTGATAAAATGAAGAAGTTATGTTGCAGTATCGCACTGGGCGTTTTAATGAGCTTTAGCTTTGCGGCGCAAGCAAATATTGATGACGTACCCCTTCCGAACGATTTTCAAGTACGTATGGCACTTGAAGACGATTACCCTATGATCATCTCCGGTTTTGTAAAACAAGACTTAGATTCAGTAATGGCGTTTTATCGCAACACCTTAGGTGAGCCAGAAACTATCACAGAGGATATTGGCCGCTACACTTATTTTTATACGCTATCGGGTAAACGCGTTAAGATTGGTTTTTACCAGCAAGAAAGTTGGTGTGAAGTAAGTATTATGATGACGAAATAACTTCGTCATCATAATTTAGAAACCGTTTTAACAGACTTATCTGCTAAAGACCGCTATACCTTTTCTATTTGAATAACTACCCGACGGTTTTTGCCACGGCCAATAATGGTGTTATTGGTTGCAACATGGCGTTTTTCGCCAAACCCTTGCGTAACAATTTTCTCTGCTGCTATGCCCTTTTCAGTCATGTAGCTTTTAATTGCATCGGCACGCTTTTCAGAAAGTTGTTGGTTAATATAGCGACCACCGTATGAATCGGTATAGGCATTAATTACCACCGAATCAATATTAGGATCGTTCTCCAAATATAACCCTATTTTCTCTAAACGCTTTTTCGAATCGCGCGTTAACTCGCTGCTATTCGACTCATATCGCATCACTGTATACGCAATATCATCAAAGCTAAATGGCAATAGCGCATCGCGACACTCTAAAAAGCTTAAGTAATTACGACGAAAATTAACCGACGACAATTCAACTTTGATCTTGTCTTGGCTGTTATGCCAATCCTGATAATAAAACGTAGGGACATTACCTTTTTCAAGTTCGGTTAGCAGTAACCAAGATGCTTTTGAATCTAGCTCTGTGTCAAACTGCTTCAACAAATTAGCATCAAATAAGCTACGCGCAGGATTACCCGCTTTCCAAATAGGTGGCACTGACAGCACATCAGCAACATCGTACCCTTCTGGCTTAATAAGCATATCTAAGGTGAAATGCAGCGGTTTATCTTTACTCGCAGTCGCTAAAAACCGCGCCTTACCAAAGCGCGGAATATTATGTTCTAACTGACAACTTAAACGTGATGCTTCAGGGGTATTCCAAATTGCATTGCTTTCAGCTGCGCCGTAACTACGTAGCGCCGCATTGGCAGAAAACACAGCACCCATCGACAGACCAACGAACAAACACTGTACTTGCTTTTTTACTCGCACTGAGGTCTCCTAAATCTGATAAACGCTTGGTTAAATTAAAACACCGCTGCAACAAGCAACACCCTATTAAAATTTAAGCAATAAATATACCTAAATCAAACGTCCTTGCGTAATATTTTACTGGTCAGCAACAACCTAATTTTGACATAATACGCGGCCTTAATAAGCACTGAAAGTAAGTATATGTCTCAAGCTGAAGCACCAACAACTTTATTTGCCAAGCGTTTTCGCGGTTTCTTTCCTGTAGTTATCGACGTCGAGACCGCAGGCTTTAATAATAAAACCGATGCATTGTTAGAAATTGCTGTCAGCCTACTAAAAATGGACGATTCAGGCGAACTAAGTATCGACAAAACAGTGCATTTTCACGTAGAACCGTTTGAGGGTGCCAATATTGAGCAATCAGCTATCGAATTTAATGGCATTGACCCATTTTCGCCCTTGCGTGGCGCGGTAAAAGAAGACGAAGCAATAAAAGAAATCTGTAAAGCTGTGCGCAAAGCACAAAAAGCAGCAGGTTGTCAGCGCAGTGTTGTAGTAGCGCATAATGCGGCCTTTGATCACGGCTTCTTAAATGCCGCAATTGAGCGCAATAATATTAAGCGCACACCGTTTCACCCATTTGTGAGTTTTGATACAACCACCCTGGCTGGCTTAGCAGTTGGTCAAACAGTGCTTGCAAAAGCATGTCGCGCCGCAGGCATTGAATTCGATAACAGCCAAGCCCACAGTGCTCTGTACGACACCGAGCGCACCGCCGAGCTTTATTGTTACATCGTAAATAAATGGCAAGCCTTAGGAGGCTGGCCAATGCCAAACGATTCTGAGCAATTAGGTGAGTAACGGCGGGGTTTATTACCACCGTTACTTTTAATACATGGGTTTATGCACTAAGCAGCTTTTGGCTGCGCGTGCTAAGTGACACGTTTAGTTCTTCGATTGCGCTGAAATAATGCTTTTCAGCGTGTCATGTGCTTTTTCATTGTTAAATAAGATGTCTTGTAACGCGTGTTTTAGCGAGTCAGATAATTCGGCTCTTTCAATAAACTCATACACATCTTCTACCGAATAACTTTGCCCTTCGCTTACGTTCATAATTTCAAGCCAAAGCTCAAAAGCATTTTTATTCAACGCGTTAGCTAACACTTCAAAAAATACCCGACCACAAGGATAACTTGCACCAATTGATGGCGTTGACTCCAGATGTGAAAGCGCATTTTGTTTAACCCCTTCTAAACACTCTTTTTGTTGCAGCTGTAAAAAGTACTCGAAATGCGATTGTGGCATTAAACCTGAATATACCATTGCGCGATAGGCAAAAAAGTCAGCAGAGCCTTCGTACAGCCAAATCGGTGTACCATCTGATGGTTGCCAAAAATGCGCATTCCAAAGGTGTAACGCTTCATGTGCTAGGGTTAAATAAATTGTTCGTTGGTATTTACTCGGGTGCAGCACTGCATCTTGCCCTGATATCTCAAACATAATTTGATTTGATAGTGCGCTACCCAAAAAACCAATGTATGGCGCATTGCTATTAGCGTTAATCAAAAATGTAACGTCGCGGTTTAAAGGGGAATTAAACTGTTGGCTAAAATAACCCATAAATTTAGCGCTATTTTGCTCAAGCTGCACTTTAAACTCATTTGGCAAATTTGGCTCAATAACGAAAGAAACACCATGATTAGAGGCATTTGACGGTGAAGTTAGACTAACAAACTGCGCTAAATTCAACGACGATATGTTATTAATGGTGAGCGTTCGCTGATTTTGCTCATTTTTCATATTTGCTGTTATATTAAATGTCACGCTTAGCGCATCGCGTGTTATTAATTCGTCCGCTACTTTCAATGAATGCGGCACGAAATAGTCAGCATAAAACGCGCCGTTGTTAGAAAAGTTAATAAACGGCGCATTAAATCTAAGTTCACTCACATCAAAACCATCGGATACTTCAAGCATTAATATGTCATTAAGATTCGTTAGCTGAATTGTACTGTCATCTTTAACCACCGCTTTGCCTTTAAGCGCAAAATGGTTAGTCAGAAAATGAGGTGGTAAGTGAGAAAAATCTAACGTTTGAGTAAATTTAGGCAATTGATAACTTACTTGCCACACGTTGCTGCCAATCTGTTTTTCAACATTAATCGACAGCGCTACTTTACTCTGTGCAACTGCGTTCATCGCGATACACATCAAACATATTATTATTGTTTTACTGGCACTCATTGAAAACCTCCATTATTTCAATCAGCTGCATTGTATAGCGCTAGGCAATATTAACAAGTAAGCAATCCCTGCCAACTCACTTTCAAATCAATATTCGTTTAAATTTAAAGCGATTAAACCATTAAAATACGGTTAATTGTGCTTTGCCCTTGTTTAACATAAAAACTAAGCGTTATAATCGTGCCAACTGAGTATGATTCAGATGAAACAAATTCAGGGGCTGATTAGGATTCGACGGGATTCATGAAGCCTAAGGTGCATGTCGAGGTGCGGCTGGCCTCGTAAAAAAGCCGTATTTAAAGTAATCGCAAACGACGATTCTTACGCTCTAGCGGCTTAATTCCCGCTAGCACTTCACTCAAGTATGCTTGTGGACTGAGATTCGAAGTGTCACCCTACACAAGATCGCTACGGAAACCCTGGCCGGGGTTGAAGGGCTAAATTGAAGCGGCCTCGCCTTTACTTATCGTGTTCGTCCGAGATTTAAAGGTTAACCAAAAGACGATACTAAACATGTAGGACCGAAGGTCGACGCTTTTCGGACGGGGGTTCAAATCCCCCCAGCTCCACCAATAGCACAGACAAAGCCGCTTTTTAGCGGCTTTTCTTTATCTGAAATTAATTATAAATCAATAGATTAAACACGGAATGTTATGGTTACTAACAAACTTCTTGCTGTTGAGAGTATTAGGGGCATTGCCTGCCTAATTGTTGTATTTTCGCACCTTTCTTTGACATTTTTTCCAATATTACACTCCGGAAATACTGACTTTAAGTTATACCCCATTCAAAGCTATTTATACGATTTACCATTTGGATTTTTATATTCTGGGTTATCCGCTGTTTTTGTATTTTTCGTGCTCAGTGGTTTCATTCTTACAAAAGTATTAACTGATAACTATTCAGATACAAGATTAAAAAAAGCATGCTTAAAAAGGTATCCAAGGCTTATGTTGCCTGCTTTGCTATCATGCGTGTTGGCATACTTGGTAATTTCTTCATTTGAAATGAATCATCCAAGTTTAACTGATTGGATTAATAATTTCGGTAACTTTGACGGTTCACTATTAGGTGCTTTTTATAATGGTGCTATAGATGTGTTTTTTTTATCAGGTAAAAGCCTATACAACCCTGTTTTATGGACTATGAAAATTGAATTAATCGGTTCTTTCCTAGTGTTTCTGCTTATATACCTGTTCAACAAATTCAATAAGTCATATTTCTCAATTTTACTATTATTTGTTATCTTAATTTTGACAGTCACTAAGATGCTCAACCCATTATTAGGGCTAGGGCTGGCAGGGTTTATAATTGGCTTTATCTTCTGTATCCACGGCAGTATTATCAATTTCAAATATTCAATACTGCTTCTAATCACAGGCTTATATCTTGCGGGAGCTCATAACGATAGTTCTTCCTATTTTATATTCACACAAATTATTGGCGGAAAAACTTATAACCTATGTAACTTTATTTCAGGTATTTTAATCGTTTACGCTATTTTATTTAATAATGAGCTAAATAATTTCTTTTCTGGCAAAGTTGGCGTTTTTCTTGGAAAAATTTCGTTTTCTATATACCTAATTCATTTACCTATTTTGTATGTTCTTGGCGTATATTTTTTCTCATACATTTACGCTGTATCAGAAAACTATACCCTAGCATCAATTTTAGCTTCAATTGTAACAATTACAGTTTCAATTATATTGGCCATCCCATTTCATAAATTTGTTGATAAAAAAGCTATGTCGTTTAGTAATTGGGTTGCCAATAGAAACAGTAATTTAAATAAAGATTCATTTAAAGCTAGCAAAGAATCTATGTAACACTAACAAAATAAAACGAAGAAAGAGTCATTTAATAATAAAAACTTAAGGGGTTAGTTTAGATGACCCCAACATATAAAAAGCCTGTGCATTGCACAGGCTTTTTTGTTTTTTATGGCTTTTTAAACACAAGTCTGATTTCCGTAATATATTGGCAATATCATTTGGCTTTAGCGATGCTAAGTAAATGTTATTACGCCCATACACAAACTAGCACTATATAAAGTTTGATTATTATTTATTTTGTATAACAAACACTTTTGCTGTTTTATATGTCTGTGGTAGCATTTCTGTTCCTATAATAAAAACTAAATTATTTGCTGTTCAAAGCAATAAAAAGGATGTTTATATGCCGATAGATACGGAAGCGGCACCACTTGCCGGCCACCCTTTAATAGGAATTGAAGTTGAAGGTGTTGGCACTATTTCTTCTCAATGGAATAACGAAGACATTATTCAAGCAGCTAATTTTCACGATGTATTTAAACGTACCCCCTTGGTACGTTCGCGAAGTTATGCAAATTTTAGAGGTGTTTATATAACACCTGAAGACTCGGATAATTTTGGTAAATCAAGTCCTGCAGAGCTGGTTTCTAAACCCCATAGAATTAATGATCTTAATTTACTGCGATTACGCAACTCAGTGTGGAAAGCATTGGGTCCTCGCGGAGTCAGAACAGGCCAAAATACCTTTAATTATGGCGGCACACGCACTACAGATAACCGCTGGGGTAAATTTCGCCCCAGCAGTATTGGTGGTAGCCTACAAACCACTGTGGGTGTTGGGGTACATCGTTTGCTAAGCAACAATGCTAATCGCCGAGAAAACTGTATAAAAATGCTCGTAGGAGATAGAAGAAAGCAGCGAATAGTCATCGCGATTGCAGAAGCCGCAGTTACCGCTCAACAGGAATTATTTGCAGCAGGTGCAGCACTTTGGCACCACCGCAATATACCTCAAATTCAGGTTGAGGGATTGCGTTTATCGCTATTTTTAGCCTTTATCAATGTAGTACTGACCCACTCAAACCGGTTAGGTGGCGGCGGTAGTGGCTGGGCAAAAGATGCTTTAGGCGCAAACTTTAAAGGCTACTCTTCTTTTATCGGCACAGGCACCAATAACAGCGATGGTATTTTAAAGTTAGGTGCTCGCGCCATGACTTATAACGACTCTGATTTGGTCGGCAGAATCAGAACAGTGCGAGGTAACGGCACAATCACACAAGCAATTAACGATCATGTAAATAACACAAATAACCAATTGTTATCGTTAATCGGTCAAAGAGGTTTGTCTATTCAAACAGCAGTAGAACAATGGAATGCCATTCCTAATATTACTCACAATGGGCATCTTTATACTGTGGTTGAATGTCGTGAAAAAACTTCAAAGGTAAATATAAATATGTGCACTTTCCTTAACGCTGAAAAGAAGGACGTTCTGGAAACGAGTCGCTCTGGATTAAGCCACGCAAGAACATTCAGAACGTCTATTCGTAACCACTTAGGTCACCCTTAAATACTAAGTTGTGGTTTATCCGATAATTGCAATAGATAAACCACTTCTCCTTCTTTCAATACCACTTAGTTAACACGTTAGCGCGTTTAGTCTCAACTAATCAGATTCGGGTTTTTCTTTTTTTCATCCGCTAATCTCGGCTTAAAACTCCCACCGCAATTCGGGCATACGTTTAAAAGTACCTTTTCAACACATGTTTTACAAAACGTGCATTCATAACTGCATATCATTGCATCGGTTGATGTTGGCAAAAGAGCTTTGTTACAGCACTCGCAGTTTGGTTTAAGTTTTAACATTATTGCCCCTTATGTTGATTAATTAACTTAAGCACACCGAACAACACGGTATCTTTGCCGTTTTGATAGTCTTGCCAAGTTGGTGTTATTTGAATATCAGGATAGATGGCATCTGTTGGCTCTTTTGCAAAGGCGTAATAGCGCTTTGATAAACTCAGCTTTCGTTTTGAGTTAGGTAAAGTAAAACGATAACTTTCTGCATAATGATTTGGGTCGCCCCCAGTTGGCGTACCAACAATTTTTGCATTTAAAATCTGCTGATATTGCACCGTATTACTCATGGCCGCTGAAAATGTTTGGCTATCGGTTAGTACATAAACTCCGTGTTGCCAATCAAATTGGTCAAGGGGTAATAAGCAAGATGAAAATGCAAGACCAGTATAAAAATTACCTCCACCGTTTCCTCTAAAGTCAATCACTAAATACCGCGATTGCGCACTTTTGAGCTCTGTTTGTAACGCCGTACAACTATCAACAACCTGTTCAAATTTGGGGTATGATTTAAACGCAAAATAAGCGATGTTCTTTTTGTTAAAATAACTTAATCTAATGCCCGGCATCGCAATATCTGTATTTTGCAACTTCGGCGTTGTTATCGAAAAAGCTGAACTTAATTGGCCAAACTCCCCCATTGAAACAGGCAGTATCTCTTTTTCAATCGCTTGGCCATCGTGCCAAAACTCAAACTTTGTAGGCTGTCCCTCTTTTACAATATTTAATCCCAGTAACAACTTATGCAACGTTAGGTAATATTCAAAACTCACTTTTGCACTAAATTGGTTATCCACACCGGGTAATAGCGGCGAAACAATGTTAAATAGTTCGCTCACGCTTTTATCATTTATGGTTTTTAACTCTGTGCCTCGTAGCGATCGATAAGCGTTTGTTGTATCAACTACGCGCAATGTGCCTTCAAAAAATTTATAGCGAAACGGAAAATGCTGATGTGGTCCAGACATCATAAAGTAGTTACTATGGCCATCACCTAAAGCACCGGTTATTGCCATAAGGCGTGCTTCTAGCTCTACTTCACTGAGGTTCGCTAAATCATTTTTTAAGTCTCTAAGTCGCTTATTAAATTCAGTTTCTGACAAGGTATGGAAAGGGTTGATATGCTTTGTTTTAACTTCATTTTGATAAAAGTCGATATCTTCTAACCACAGTTTTTGCTGCTTTGTTGTTAAATTGGCTGCGTTTAAATTAAACGATGCAACAACCAGCATCGCTAAAATCAATCGTGCTCTCATTTCCCTTCTCCTAGCAGCACTGTGTTTTGAGTAAAGGTGTTATTGGTAATTGATGAAAAATGACGTGTGCCATTTAAATAATGGGAAGGCGACACACCAAACTGTTTGGTAAAGGCGCGGCGAAAACTATCGTAGTTATTAAAACCCAGCTTGCTTGAGATTAGTTGTAAATTGCTGTTTTCTTGAGATAACAAATCCCGTGCATGGTTGAGTTTTAGAGTACGAAAGTAGTGGCTCGGCGTGCAGTTAAGGTGCAACTTAAACAACCGCGTAAGCTGTCTTTCACTTAAACTGCAATACTCTGCCATGCGCGAAACCGAAATTGCATTATTAAGCTGTGTTGCTAGCCAGTCGATAAGTGGCGAAAGTTTTAAACTGTCACCCGATTGCAGCGCAAGCACATCGGAATATTGCTGCTGTGATCCTGCACGCTGTAAATATACCACCAAATCTTTCGCAACTTTTGCCGCCATACTGTTGCCGTAATCTTCACGAATAATCGCAAGGGCAAGATCCACACCCGATAACACGCCAGCTGATGACCAAATACTGTGGTCACGAATAAAGAGTGGCTCTGGTGTAACAATTTTATTGGGATGTTGCTTGGCTAAACTAGCTGCATGACGCCAATGGGTTGTCAGCGTTAACGCTTTATCTTGAAAGAGTTGGGCCAAAATAAAAGCGCCTGTGCAAATACTAAATACGCGCTTCGCTCTTAACGCTATTTTTTTGAGCGCTGCAAGTTCATTGTAACTAAGCGCAAGTGTACGCATGCCTGTGCCACCACAAATAATCAAATCATCCAGTTCAAAGTCATCTTCTAGCGTAAAGTCAACGCTCACTTTTTGATGATATGCCGTTTGTACGTCCTCACCATTTATGCCCAATAACTTACAATCGTAAGCACCGCGTTTAAAACTATTGGTTTCCATAAACGCTTCAAGCGGGCCAAATAAGTCGAGCGCCTGAAATCCATTTGCAATAAAGTAAACTTGTTTAATCGTCATGTGTGTACCTCCACGCGCTCATCATACCTCGCTTAAAATGTCATTTAATACATTAAAGCGACACAATCAGACATTTGAGTATTTAATTTAGAGGCTAAAACATGTAAAAAAAAGCCTGTGCGATACACAGGCTTTTTGTTGCTTTTAAAATTTAAGCACAGGCTTAAAAGAAATAAATCGCGATATCTACAGCAATTAAAATAATAATCACCCACTCTAAAAACGCAGAATGCTTGTGGTTTTGCTCGGTACTTAGCATGTCGACCAAGTTGTGAATGGTGTCGAGCTTCTTTTGCAAAATATGTATACGTGGCAATAAGTCTAAATATTTGCTTAGCTGCTGATAAACCCCTTCTAAATTTGGGTTATCCCAAAAGAACTCGGGGGTATCGAGCAAGTTAAAGTGCAAATTAATATCGGTGCTGGTTTTAAACAAGGTACCACGTAACTTTGCTAATTCTTTTCGGGTTAAAGGCACCTTGCCAGTTTGCGCAAGCTGCTGAGATAAATATGCATTTTCGCTAATTACCGCTTGAGCTTGCTCTTCAAAAAACTCAAGCTTCGCCGACTGCGCTAGCGCATGACTAAGCGCCAACTTAGTCATATCATCTGAGTTTTCTAA
The DNA here is from genome assembly GCF_044005875.1 of Pseudoalteromonas sp. XMcav1-K. Lineage (NCBI taxonomy): Bacteria > Pseudomonadati > Pseudomonadota > Gammaproteobacteria > Alteromonadales > Pseudoalteromonadaceae > Pseudoalteromonas > Pseudoalteromonas sp. XMcav1-K. The sequence goes on from NZ_JBIPJE010000041.1 coordinate 151,914, forward strand.
AAATAGGCAGTCATTTTTAATATAAAACTCACTGCATTCGCCTTCACAGTATATGTAATGATCAATACTTGGGCGTTTTAGCGGTGCAATAATTACATCATCTAACTGTTGTATTAACTGCTCAAGCTCGAAAGGTGTAAAATCCCAACACACCAAAACCGCATAATCAAATAACCAAGCTTGTTTTGTTTCAAGCCTAATACCATAGACATCGCGAATTTTGATTACATTTGACTGTGCTAAAAAATTTTCATCCACTTTTAGTGTATCAAGCGAATGTCCTAAAAAGCTTATCGTTAGCCGATGTTCGTTGTGCGCTAGTTCACGCATGTAGTCGCTCCGAGTAAAACCAGTTAACCGCAATTCTGGGTCACCAATTTGCTTTTGGTTTATAGCCTGTAACTCGTTAAAAATAAATTATTTTAATGCGCTTTTTCACAACATAATAATTGTCGATACGACAAAAATTTTGTGTTGGACTTCACCCCCCTATTCCATTTAAATGCGCGCACTTTTTGGTCTTATGACCGATTTATTTTTTAAGGGTAGAAATGAAAGAAACCACTGCAATTGAACATGTTCGTGCAAGCTACAATGTACCTCATTGGAGCCAAGGTTATTATGGCATTAATGATCAAGGCGAAATTACTGTGTCACCAAATATGGCGAAGCCAATGCATGCAGTAAGTTTGTCTAAAATTGCCGAACAAATTCAACAGCAAGGGTTATCGTTACCAGCACTTGTGCGATTTCCGCAGATTTTACACCACCGTGTACATAGCTTATGTAATGCGTTTAACGCAGCTATTGAAAGCTATGATTACAGCAACAACTACTTGCTGGTTTATCCAATTAAAGTAAACCAACAACGCGAAGTGGTGGAAGAAATTTTAGCAAGCCAAGCTAGCCAATCGGTAAAGCAATTAGGTTTAGAAGCTGGCAGTAAAGCTGAGCTACTCGCAGTACTTGCGATGGCACAAAAAGTCAGCTCTGTGATTGTGTGTAACGGTTATAAAGACCGTGAATACATTCGCTTAGCACTTATCGGCGAAAAGCTTGGTCACAAAGTTAATATTGTGCTTGAGAAACGTTCTGAACTTGAAATGGTGCTTGAAGAAGCACACAAACTTGGCGTAAGCCCACGCTTAGGTGTGCGCGTACGTCTAGCATCGCAAGGTAAAGGCAAGTGGCAAGCAAGCGGTGGTGAAAAATCAAAGTTTGGTTTATCTGCATCACAAGTATTAAGCGTATTAGCTGAACTTAAATCGCACAAAATGGAAAGCGCACTACAACTTGTTCACTTTCACTTAGGTTCACAAATGGCGAACATTCGCGATGTGCGCACAGGTGTCAGTGAAGCAGCACGTTTTTACTGTGAATTGCGCCGTTTAGGTGCAAATTTAGTCTGTATGGATGTAGGTGGTGGTTTAGCCATTGATTACGACGGCACGCGCAGCCAATCGAGCAATTCTATGAATTACTCACTTGCTGAATATGCAAATAACATTGTCTACACCATTGGCGACATGTGTAAACAGTATGAGCAACCAATGCCGATGATTATTTCAGAGTCAGGCCGCGCGTTAACAGCGCATCACGCGGTACTTATTACCAATGTGATTGGCACTGAATCGTATCAGGTTGAAGAATTGCCAGCGCTTGAAAGCGATGCACCACTACTTTTACAAAACATGTGGCGTTCGTGGTTACAACTTAATAACCGTGTTGATGACCGAGCACTGATTGAGATTTATCACGATTGCATAAGTGATTTAGCGGAAGTACATAGTCAGTTTGCAATGGGGCTTTTAAGCCTTGAGCAACGCGCATGGGCAGAACAAATGACACTGCGCATTAACTACGAGCTACAGCAGTTGATGGATGGAAAAAACCGTTTTCATCGGCCAATTATGGACGAGTTAAACGAGCGATTAGCAGATAAATTCTTTGTTAATTTTTCGCTATTTCAATCGCTGCCAGATGCATGGGGTATTGATCAAGTGTTTCCAGTGTTACCGCTTTCTGGCTTACAAACTATGCCAGATCGCCGTGCAGTGCTACTTGATATTACCTGTGACTCAGATGGCACAATCGACCAGTACGTAGATGGCCAAGGTATTGAAACCACCTTGCCAGTGCCAAATTGGCAAGCCGATTCACCTTACTTGTTAGGCTTTTTCTTAGTGGGCGCTTATCAAGAAATCTTAGGTGATATGCACAACCTATTTGGTGACACTCACAGTGTGGTAGTCAATGTAAATGAAGATGGCAACAGCGAAATTGTTGAAATTAACGAAGGCGACAGCGTAGAAGATATGCTGCGTTATGTGCACTTAGATGCAGAAGAATTCAGACTCGCATTTGCTCAATTAGCGAATAGTAAATTACCTGAGCACGAGCGCAGCGAAGTACTTGCTGAGCTAGATGCAGGTTTAAAAGGCTACACCTACTTGGAAGATATTTAACCTATGGTTAAAGTTTTTGAAAAACACAACGGCATGCTTTTTGGCAACGGCGCAACTTTTATGCGCCAGCCATTAGTTAACGACCCAACATCAAGTGATGCTGATGTGGTTGTACTTGGCTTGCCATTTGATATGGCAACTTCTGGTCGCTCTGGTGCCCGCATGGGCCCAGATGCGATGCGCCACGCATCTGTTAATCTTGCATGGGAAGAAACCCGTTACCCTTGGCCATTTACACTAAACGACCACTGTACTGTAATTGATGCAGGCGACTTGGTGTTTGCACCGGGCGATAGCGAAGGCTTTACACAACAAGTAGAAGATGCAGCAATACAACTTTTAGAGCAAGGTAAAAGCCTTTTAAGTTTTGGTGGCGATCACTTTGTTACTTTGCCGCTGTTGCGCGCCCATGCAAAACGTTTTGGCAAAATGGCGTTAGTTCACTTTGATGCGCACACCGATACCTATGCTAATGGCAGTCAGTATGATCATGGCACTATGTTTTACCATGCGCCAAACGAGGGACTCATCGACAAAAACAGTTCGGTGCAAGTGGGTATTCGCACTAATTACACCCAAGCTGAGCATGGCTTTAAAGTGATTGATGGCGCTGAAAGTAATGCACTATCGGCACACACGATTGCCGAGATGATTAAACACTCAGTGGGTGAACTACCTGTCTATCTAACATTTGATATTGACGCGCTTGACCCTGCGTTTGCACCAGGTACGGGCACACCAGTATGTGGTGGCTTAACCACCGACAAAGCGCTCAATATTCTTCGCGAATTAAAAGGGCTGAATATTGTAGGAATGGATGTGGTAGAAGTTGCTCCCGCTTACGATAACAGCGAAATCACCGCACTTGCAGGCGCCACCATTGCGCTCGAAATGCTGCATCTGTGGACATATAAACATAAGCTTGGCAATTAACCTCGTTTATATTTTGGCACCCAACAAAAAGCCTGTGTTTTCACAGGCTTTTTTTAGGGGGCGCGTTTATTTTTTACAGGGGTTTCAAGCCCTATTAATCAATCATAGATACCTGACATGCATAGGTATTATCACCTACAGAGAAACTGCCTGTACCGCTCCAGTTATTATCAACAGAGAGCGATGCGGTAAAATTAGTTTGATAACTGCCAATCGCAGGTGGTGGGAATGATACAACAGCGTTACCGGTTAATGCCGCCACTTTTGTACTTGTGCCTAAGCCTGTTGCATGCAAATGCCCTGAACCACTTCCTGTAAAGCTTGGCGAATGCTGCGTGCCTTCTAAAATATGTCCTTCTGCTGCACCGTTAATTGTACCTGTGCTTGGATTAACGGCTAGCTGTAACACCATAGATCCAGCACCTAGTGCTTCGGGTTTAAATTGCAGTTTTACCAAATATAAACTTGAATCAGCCATGTTAAGTTCCTCTTTAATGAATTGGCTAAGCAACCTGAATTCAGGTTAAGCAATGTTTGATTGAACAGTTATCAACCATCAAAAAGGCTAGTTTACGTAGCTATATTTGGTTATCACATCTTATAACATGCCAAAAAGAAAGGATTTGAAAAAAAAATAACCCAACTAAGTCAAACACTTAGTTAGGTAAAGATTAATTCAAGATTGTCAAAAGGTAGTATAACTGTATTTAGTGTTCTCCATCACCGTTAAAATTCTGCGAGGATGATTTTGGCGCTTTATTTTTTTGTGCTCGTAGCAGTGTATTATCGCTTACCAGTGCATCGATTTTTACTTGATATTGTTTGTTAATTGCGGCCATTTCTTGTGCCAGCGATTGCTGCAGTTTGGCGCCAGCTATATTGCTTTTGGCTTGCCCAGATTGATTTTTTAACGCTGCTAATTCGTCATTCATTTCACGCTGTAAACGCTTTATTTGCGCATTATTATTCGCTATTTTTCGCTCTACCGCGCGCTGTTCAACATAACTGCCAATGCGATTTAATTCTTGCTCGTGTGAGTTACCGCTAAAACCGCTACTTTGACTACTGTTATTAAGCTTATTTAGTTCTTTTTGCAAACGTTCCAAATTACCTTGCTCTAACTCAATAGACGATTTGTAACGTTCTGTAATGGCATTCATTTCAAGTGCTAACGCTTCTGAACGAGTGGCACCATAAAGGTTATTTGCAGTACGCACTGTCATGTTTTTAACCTCGTTTATCTCGGCATCCATGTCTTTTTGTAGCTTTTTAATACGCGCTTTCACTTTATCTATCTCGCGCTTTAACTGACGAGATTTAACATAGTTATCGGTCGAATCGGTATTTTGCTTCACTCCCGACTGCGGGCGCTTTTTGATTACTTGTGGACTGACTTCGATTTTCTCGTATTTATCACTGCATGGGGTATCGCTAAACGTTAGTACACCATCAATTTCGCACTTATAAATTGCACTATAAGACGCAAAACTACTCAATAAACAAATAGATAAAAGGGGAAATTTAAGATTAAACATAACAGTCCTTATTTAACGTAGCCTGTCTAGATTACACCAATCTAGACAGGTTTTGGACTGTTTATTTTGCGCGGTATTATTTTAGTGCGTTGGTTAAATGTAATGCGTGTTGTTGCAGTTCATGCCCTAACTCGGTTAGATAGCCACCATCTACTTGATCAATAATGCCACGATCAAATAAACGTTTTGCCGAGGCCTGCATACTTTCTGGCGCATCATGATGAATTTTAAGACCTTGCATCGCACTCGCTGTAGGAAATTTTAAAAGTAATTCTAAATCGGTGATTTGTTCTGTCGCTAGGCTCATTGTGTTTCCTTTTTTATTATTGGTTCCGTTACACAGTATAGATAAGCTTTTTAAAATTGCTTGATCTTGCTCATGTAAAACACTGAATTTTCAATAATACTTTGTTTCCACAGTATTTTGTTTAGGGTTTGTACTGAAAACGCGCAAGCTGCATTTCATTCAAACGACTTAGTGTACGCCTAAATGAAAACGCCAAAATGCCTTGCGTATATAGTTCATCTAAAGGCACATCGGCATTAATGTAAAGTGGAATTGAACGGTCATAGCACTCATCAACTAAGCCGATAAAGCGGCGCACGCCATCGTCTTTTCGCGACAGCATTGGCAATTCACGATCGCCAGCAGCAACGCGCACCGCACCATCTTCAGTGCCCCGCGCTATTTGCTTTGTAACCGACTGACATGAAAGTTGCGGTACCTTGTCTAAAAATATGGCCTTAAACGAATCACACAAAACAATAAAATCGACCGCAGCTAATGGTTGCTCGCATAACGCACTGTAATCACACAAAAGCAATTGCTCGCAGCGCTTATGTATTGGAATTTGTAGATGACCTAACTCAAACGGTGTGGTTATCATTTGCTGCTGGTCCAGTGCTAAAAACGTATTGGTAAAACTCGTTTCTAATGCGCTTGCTTGATTGACCCAATAGCGACAAAATTGTTCACCTGGGTGTAAGCGATGATCTTGCCCACCATCAACACTTAACACCTGCATATGTTGTTTTAACGCATTAATGGCAGGAAGCAGCCTTTCACGATTAAAACCATTTTCGTAAAGCGCATTAGGGTGCTGATTAGAGGTGGCCACCAGCACTAAACCTTGGTCAAAAAACGCCTGTACCAAACCACTTAATAAAATTGCATCGCCAATATCGCTAACGAAAAACTCATCAAAACACAGTACATCAACTTCACTTGCCAGTTCGCTTGCAAGCAAATTAAGCGGGTTTTCACGACCTGTTAATTGAAATAAGCGTTGATGTACCCAGCGCATAAAGTGATGAAAATGTTGACGCTTTGCAGGCACAGTTAATGCGTTGAAAAAGCTGTCCATCAACCAGGTTTTACCACGGCCTACAGGGCCGTATAAATAAACGCCTGTTACGGCTTTTCGCTTATTTTCCAAAGCTAAATAACAATCTTGCAGCGCAGCGACAGCAACCGCTTGCGCCGCATCATGTTTAAAACCATTAGCTAACGCGTTATTGTATGTATCGAGAGGTCCGATGGCTGTTTGAGAGATAGACATAAGTGCAAAGATTTGGCGCATTATGCGCCAAACTAGGAGACGTTATTGCAGTGCTTTTTCAGCAAACAAGTGCTTTATTGGTTTAGCGGCATCAACCACATTTAAACCAATGCCACGGATCAGCTTTTTAACTGGGTTGCTGCCTTCAAACAGCTCTTTTAAACCTTGCATCATTGCAATATGCGTTTGTGCATCGGCTTTTCGTGCCATTTCGTATTGACGCAATAGTTTGCCACTGGCAAATACACTACTTTGTTCATCTGCAACTAACTGTAGTAATTTTGCTACATCTTTTAAGCCCAAATTCATGCCAAGGCCAGCTAGCGGGTGAATGGTATGCGCCGCATCCCCCATTAAAATCACGCGATTTTCGACCCACTTTCTTGCATAGCGCATTTTAAGTGGGAAACTCAGTCGTTGGCTATTTACACGACATAAACCTAGTTCACTATCAAATGCAGCAGTAAGTGCTTTATTAAATTCGCCCTCTTCCATTGCCAATAGTTGTTTGGCATGTTCCGGCGAAGTAGACCACACAATTGAGTGGGTATTTTGCTCAGGTAATGGCAAGAATGCGAGCGGGCCTGTAGGTAAAAACACTTGGCGCGCTGTATTTACGTGTGGAACTTGGCTTTTAACGGTTGCCACTATTGCGTGATGGTCATAATCCCAAAACGTAATTGGCATTTTAAATTGGCTGCGAATTGCTGAATTTGCGCCATCGCACGCAATTAATAGCTCTGCCATAACCGGCTCACCAGAAGCAAGGGTAACCAATACTTGTTCATCGGTTTGATGAATGCTGCTATACGGTGTTTCGAACAAAATTTCTAAATTGTCGTTTTTTTCACATTGAGCAATCAGCGCCTGACGGATCACTTCGTTTTCGACAATATGACCAAGCTCAGATAAATCGAGTTCGTTACTGGCAAAGTGAATGCGACCAATTGAATCTTTATCACGTACATCCATATTGGTGTAAGCAGCTAAGCGCTGGGCTTGAATGCCCTGCCAGATCCCTAGTTTTTCAAAAAGTGCTTGGCTTGCTTTACTAATCGCGCTGACTCGTAAAGCAAACTCCTCGCTATCTACCTGAGCTGGCTTGCCTGCATCAATCAATAACACCTTTTTACCAAGATTAGCTAAGCCTAGCGCTACGCTTAACCCAATGCAGCCACCACCAACAACAATTGCTTGAACCTGTTTCACTAACCTACATTCCCCATCAGTTGTTTTGCTAGTGGCGCTTTTACACGTTTACACTTGGCCATAGCGGTTAAAACAAGACTGCGCGTTAATGCAAACGCACGGTTATCATTAGAAAATCCTCTAACGAGAGCATCAGTTAACCACAACACAGTGTCAACATCTTGATTTCGCTCAACTTGGTATCGATTAAGCAAACTTACATCGCCAATATCTTGTTTTGCTGCAAGTGCGTCAGTCACGAGCTTTTCAAGTAATATCACATCGCGCAAACCAAGGTTAAAGCCTTGACCGGCAATAGGGTGAACAAGATGAGCAGCATTGCCTAAAATCGCAACACGATGATGCATTAAACGCTCCGGCTTACCCACTTTAAGAGGATACGCTGCACGCATACCCACTTTGGTGAAAAGTCCCGCTCGATAGCCAAATGATGTCTGTAATTGTGCTATAAATTCGTCGTCTGGCAGTGCTAATAAAGTCTCTTGCTGTTCAGGTTTAACACACCACACCAATGAAAAACGATTTTTCGTCATTGGTAATAGTGCCATTGGGCCTGTTTCTGTAAAACGTTCAAATGCTTTATTGTGGTGACCGTCTGCCACCTCAATATTGGCGATCAGTGCCACTTGATCATAATCAAGGGTTTCGGTTTGAATGTGCAATGGCGCCAATGTTTTAGAATGCGCGCCATCTGCCACCAGCATCAATTTGGCGGTAATCTCAGCGCCTGATTCAAGCGTGAGGTCAACTCTGCTCACGTGCTGTTGGTAAGTACTCACCTTATCTGGGCAGTACAATTCTATACCTTGTGATGCCATCTTTTTATGTAATTGTTGGCCCCATGGTCTTACCTCAACCACATAACCAAGCGCTGGTACTTGATATTCTGCGCTCGATATTTGGGTTTTACCAAAATGGCCGCGATCAGATACTAATACATCGTTTATTGCCGCAGTAAAGTCATTATTGGCATCTAACAAATTAAGTGCCGATAAATATTTAAATGACTCACTTGCCAATGCAATACTGCGGTCGTCAAAGCTTGGTTGACTTTCATCAGTTGCAACAAACGCTTCTATCACGGCGATAGTTAACTTTGGGTTGCGCAACTTTAAGCTAAGGGCTGCGCACGCACCAGTTAAACCACCGCCTACAATTACAATATCGAACATAGCTTTATACCTGAGATTACTGAGCCATTATTGCTTCAATTTCGTCAATTTCTTTTGGCACACTTGCAGTAAGATTTTGATGACCTTGTTCTGTAACGACCACATCATCTTCAATGCGAATACCAATACCGCGGTACTTCTCTGGTGCGTCGCTATCGTTAGCAATATATAACCCCGGTTCAATCGTCAGTACCATGCCTGGCGCAAATGGACGGTCTTGATCGTCTAATTTATATTCACCAACATCGTGTACATCTAACCCTAACCAATGGCCTAAGCCATGCATGTAGTAATCTTTGTATTTTTCGTTTGCAATCAGGCTGTCGATATCGCCGTTTAAAATACCTAAATCAACTAATCCTTGCGTTAAAATACGCACCACAACATCAGCAGTTTGTTTTAGGGTATTGCCTGGTTTTACCATTTCAAGTGCCGCTAGCTGCGCTTTTAAGACTAAGTCATATACTTCACGCTGCGCGTCACTATACTTGCCATTTACTGGGAAGGTACGGGTAATATCTGCTGCATAGCCATTTAGCTCACAACCAGAATCAATCAGCACTAAATCGCCATCATTGAGTACATCGCTGTTTTCGGTGTAGTGTAAAATATTAGCGTTATCGCCGCCGCCAACAATAGTGCCATACGCTGGGTGGCGCGCACCATTCATTGCATAATGGTGATGAAGTTCAGCTTCTAATTGATATTCGGTCGCTCCGGCTTTAGCAAATTGCATTGCACGAATATGGCCTTGTGCACTGATTTCCCCTGCTTTAGCCATAATTGCAAGCTCAGCATCTGATTTAAACAGACGCATTTCATGCAAAGTGCTGCGAATATCACTAATCACCGTTGGTGCTTTCCAGCCACGCTTTGGCGCACCGCGTAATGTGCTTAACAGCGACCATACTTTGTCATCGAATTCTTTGTAAGTGCCTTGTGCGTAATAAAGTGTTTGTTTACCAGACACTAAATCAATCAAGCTGTCGTCAAGTTCTGCTAATGTGAATGCATTATCAAAACCGTAGTCTTGTTTTGCTTTTTCAGCACCGATACGACGGCCACACCAAATCTCTGCTAATTTATCTTTCTCGCGACAAAATAAGTGCGACTCTGCCGTTTCGCCTTTTACCAGTACGAGCACTGCGTCAGGCTCTGGAAATTGCGTTAAATAGAAAAAATCACTGTCTTGGCGAAACGCAAATTCAGTATCACGACTACGGGTTATTTCAACAGCGGCAGGAATAATCGCAACTGAGTTATCTGCCATTGCATCAAGTAATTTACTGCGACGCGCATTTACTTCTTCAACTGAAATTGAAAGTGGGTGTGTCATATTACTTCCTACGGCTTAGTGAATGGTGGTGTTAACCGCGGCGTTTTGCTGTTCAATTTTACCGAGTTCAGCAAAACATAAATGTACCGAAATACGCACATATTCAACTACTTCGTGAAACGCTTGTTTATCTTCTTCGCTTTCATCAAAGGTTGTATCCATTTGGTTAATCTCGGTAAAGTCGTGAATAACTTCTTTTACCTCTGCGGATAACTTGCCGTAGTCTTTTTGTTTTAAGCCAAAACCCAGTAGAAAACCTGACACCCATGATACTAAAGCGTTTGCTCTGTCATGTAGCGATTCATCTTCGTCTGGCAGGTACAACTCAAATTGCAGTTCTCGATTGTCTAGCGTGCTGCGAATTTGGCTATAAAAGCCCACTAATAACTTTTTCAGATCGCCAGAAAATGCAATGCCGTCATTAAACACATCGCTTAAAATTGTTAGGTATTCTTTATCTTCAATATCAATGCCGCAAGCAAGTAAGCCGGTAATAACGCCGTGTACTTCGCTTGGCATAATAAACAGTTCATTTTGTTCGAGAGTAACTTGAGTTGCTTGATAATCTTGTGACATAACGCGCTATTTGAGTTGCTGTAGTTCAATGATAATGCTAACACTGACGCCCTATTCACGCCATTGTTTTAGACAACAGTGTTGAAAACACACACAATTTGAATACTTTTGCTGCACTTGATCAAACAATCTTAGATTAGCACTAGTTATCTCGGCAATATTTCTTATAATAAAGGTGTTCCCTCGAGTGTTGGAGAAAGGTTACGTCCCTGAGCCGATAAACTTTTCTTAGGAACCCAGTTCAGATTGCTATTGCGCAAGCTCGGCATGTACCGAGAAGCCTACGGTAACTAACTGCGCTCCGCCTTGAGCCTTAGGGTTCAAGGGCTGACACCTGATACCGCACTTTTGGGAACACCTTCCTTGCTTTATGATTTCCCTTTCTACCTTAAGCTAACTTTTTGATTCATAGCTTAAAAAACCAACTTTTTGGTTATACCTCTGTTATTGCACAAATGTTAGAGTTAAAACTCAACTTAAATGCAAAATTAACAACAATAACAATGAAAAACATCAGTGCAATCTTTCTTGCTGTTGCATCTCTTACATTATCGGGCTGTGGTGGTGGCGATAGCAGCGAAGAGAATACGCAAATAGTACTCAACACTCCTCCTACATTAACTGGCGAGCCAGACAATGCCTTTGTTGGCAAAATGTTCGAGTTTAAACCAACTGTTACAGATAAAGACAACGACCTTGTTTCAATAAGTGCGAACAATTTGCCCAGTTGGTTGACGCTTTCTAATAACATACTCACAGGCACACCAACCGTGACGGATTTAGGAAGTACTACATTCGAATTGATTGCATCGGATGGCAAAGGCTCATCAACTTATACATACAGCCTTCAAGTCATTGACTCGCAAGAAACCAATACAGCGCCTGTTGTGTCAGGTCAGATCCCAAGTGCTTATGCTGGTAAAGCATTTAGTTTTACTCCTACCATTTACGATAAAGAAAACGACGTTCTTACCTTTACAATTGAAAATGCACCAACTTGGGCTGAGTTTGACCTGCAAACAGCTAGGTTAAGCGGCACGCCTAATTTGCAGGATGTTGGCACTCATCGAAATGTAGTACTCAATGTGCATGATGGTGTTAACCAAGTCGCTTTTAGTTTTGATATTAAAGTACAAAGCAACACAGGCTTGAATACGCCACCAAGTATCAAAGTCAGTGACCAAACAGCCATTGTTGATAGCGCGTTTTCTTATACGCCTATTATCAGCGATGCGCAAAATGATACGCTCGCTATGGCAATCAACAATGCACCGAGTTGGCTCAGCTTTGACAATGTTACCGGCGAAATAACAGGTACACCCGAAATAAGTGACTTAGGTGTCTATAAAGATATAAAAATCACAATTTCTGACGGTGAATACAGCGTGAGTGGTATGTTTGATATCACAGTATCAGATAATAGCGAGCCTAATACAGCGCCTGAAATTTCAGGCACGCCGCCAAACGCATATGAAAACAAAGCATATACATTTGTACTTTCTGTTACCGATAAAGAAAATGATACACTCTCATTTAAGGTTAATAACCTTCCAACATGGCTTTCGTTTGATGAGTCAAACACCACTTTTAGTGGCACCCCATCAGGCGACAATGTTGGACAACACAATAACATCAACCTAACTGTAAGTGACGGCAAGCTACAAAGCAAACTAACCTTTTCGATTACTGTATTAGCAACCGAACCTACTAATACTGCACCGGTGATTTCGGGCACACCGACTACTGCACAAGCTAATTATCCTTACTCGTTTATTCCAACCGCAAGTGATGCTGATGGTGACACTTTACGCTTTAGTGTAAGTAATCTACCAAGTTGGGCTGCGTTTAATACTATAACAGGTGAAATCTACGGAACGCCGCATGAACAAAGCGTTGGTACCTATAACGATATTGCAATTACCGTTAATGACGGCAAAGATACTGCAAGTTTGACGGTGAGCATTACCGTGGATGCTGCACCAATTACCAATAACCCACCTGAAATTTCAGGTACACCTACGAATGCACAAGCTAACTCTGCTTACTCGTTTATTCCAACCGCAAGTGATGCTGATGGTGACACTTTACGCTTTAGTGTAAGTAATCTGCCAAGTTGGGCTGCGTTTAATACTATTACGGGTGAAATTTACGGAACGCCGCATGAACAAAACGTTGGTACCTATAACAATATTGTAATTACCGTTAATGACGGCAAAGACACTGCGAGTATGACCGTGAGCATTACCGTTGATGCTGCGCCAATTACCAATAACCCACCTGAAATTTCAGGCTCGCCTTCGAATGCGGTAGTAAACACGGCTTACGAATTTATTCCAACCACGAAAGATAGCGATGGGGATAGTCTTAACTTTAGCGTGAAAAACTTACCAAATTGGCTAAGTTTTGATAATAAAACGGGTCGCCTATTTGGTACGCCAACTAAAGATAACGTGGCAACGTATTCTAATATTGCAATTAGCGTTTCTGACGGTAAGTCCGAAGCAACACTCACTATTGAGATAACCGTTGAAGCAATTAACAATCTGCCTGTACTGCTCACAACAACAGCTAAAACACGAGCGGATGAACCATTTAGCCAAGCGCTAAATGTTAAAGACGATGATAACGATACAATCACTATTACCCCAGTTAATTTGCCAACATGGCTTTCGTTTAATCAAAATACTAAGACGCTTACGGGCAGTGCGAGTGATGACAATGTTGGCTCACAGCAATTAACGTTTAGCTTATCTGACGGTAAAGAAAGTAATACTCAATCACTCAATTTAGAAGTTGAAAAGAGCTGGCTGACAATTGCCATTGAAACCGGTAATGCCTTAGTTGTTAAGGAAAGTGAAACCATCTTAAATGCTGCTATTAACGAGTTATCGTCACATCAGGCGCGTTTTAACACGATTAAATCACAATTGTTTAAACAAAATGAACAAGGTAGCGTGCTAACCGCGATTGATTGGGACCCAACGCATGACGCAGCCATTTTACAAGGCCAATACCCGTTTAACGATACTGTGCTTTACACCACCAACTCAAATCAATCTGGCGGGCCAGATAGAATATTACCTATCGCAATTGCCGGCAGTAAAACTGAAAACACAGGCAGATACCTCGCATATGGTGGCAACCCATTTAGAAACACGGTAAACGACCAAATGCTAACCTTTATGACCAATGCATTTGATTGGCTTACACAAACATCCACAGCCACTAAAAACCAATTTAATGTGGTGCTAACTCAGCTTGACGAAAGCTACTGGTTTAGAGACCGCAGTTTAACGCGCGCGTGGCTTGATAATAACTACAGTAATGTGTCTTACAACCAAGAAGGTGATTGCGATGGCACTAAACTAGCTCAGTGTATTGCTGCTAAGCCCGATGTAATTATTATTTCTCGTATGGTGCGTGATGGTGATGACAAACAAGCCGTTTTAGATGCGGTTAGCTCGGCACTTGAACAAGATATCCCTGTAATATACATCCAGTATGATGGTGGTATTGGCGATCATGGCCGTAAGTTATTACAACTGCTAAATATTAGCCATCAAAATGATAATTATTGGTGGAAGCTTTACTTGGATGACTTTAATTCAGGTACAGTATTTAATACCTTGCCAAGCGATATGGTGGCAATAAATACCCTGCTAAATAATTTTAAAGCGGGTAATTTTAATGTCGATTTATCAAATTGTGAAACGCGCAGCTGCCCTGCAGAATCAAATACTCAGAGCGAATTTTTTGCCGGTGCCGATGCCGTCAAAGCAATGTTTAACAGGTTTGATAGTGAAAAACGTAATATTTTTACAAGTGCTGACTATCGTTTAAATAAACTGCTGATTTTACTGGCTGATCATTATCGTCAAACGGTTAGTTTCCCGATGGATAAAACCGCGACGGACACTACCTCATTTTTTAAATCTTTGTATGCCGATTACGCGGTTTACAATGTACGAGATATCAACCCTATTCAGCCAGATATGGGTAACTTTAGTCGCTCTGATTTCAGTCACATTACCCCAGAGCATGCTTCAGTTACGCTAACGGCAAAACCATACTTTCGTTCTGCTGGGGTGTACGCTATTCCTGGGCAAAGCTTTACCGTGACACGCACCGACACCCAAGATGTTTCAACCCATGTATTTATTAATACGCTGCGTACCGGCGCAACGCATATATTTAATGAAAATAAATACAACCGACCTTATCTACTGCAAACGCAAAAAATTGAAGTAAAACCCAACGAATCAATTACCCTTACTTCAAGTTATGGTGGGCCAATTCAAATCGCATTTAATAAAAAAGATGTGGATGTGAGCTTTAGCTTTACCCACATTGGTCGTCACCCGCACTGGCGCAATAAAGCTGACGACGCCATTTTTGCAGAGCGTATGGCAAGCGGCGATTATGACTGGGCAGAAATTGCAACCCCCGGCTTTGAAGTGCATTCGAAACTGACTAAATTAGAAGCATCGCTAGCTGGTAGCATTTGGCCTGTGGCATCTGACTTTGCCAATGCAACATCACGCTATACTCATAACTTAGTGCATGTGCTTGCAGGTTTTAAAGGACCTGGCATTGATGTTGAACCAGAAATACACGACTTTGTAACCGCTCGTGGTTTGGACGTTGATACCATTGATATTGTTAAGCATATGAATGCCGACCAACCCACTTGTGGCTGGGGCTGTAGTGGTAACCCATATGATGCAGGCTGGAACTTTAGCCCAACGGGTCATGGTGACTTACACGAACTTGGCCATGGCATAGAACGTGGTAGCATGCGCTTTGAAGGCTATGGCGGTCACTCCAATACAAACTTTTATTCGTACTTTAGTAAATCAGTTTACGAAGATGAAACAGGTGAGTCTGCAAGCTGCCAAAGCCTACCGTTTAAAGAGCTATTTAATACGCTGCAGCAAAGTAAACTTGATGCCGACCCTGTCGCTTATATGCAAGCTAACTTAACGAAAAGCTGGTCTGAACATCATGCTATTTACATGCAGCTTATGATGGCCGCACAAGCACAAAACACGCTAAATAACGGCTGGTTTGTTTACCCACGTCTGCATATTTGGGAACGAGAATTTTATCGAGCTGATGATTCAGATAGCGCGTGGGAAAGTAAAAAAGTAGGCTTGGGCTTTGCCAATTACACCCGAGCGGAAGTTGCCAGTATTGCGCGCAACGATTGGCTGTATATTTCATTGAGCCACATTACGCAGTTTGATTTAACCAAGTGGTTTACCATGTACGGATTCACCGTATCAGATAAAGCGCAAACACAGGTAAAATCGAACGGTTTTAACGAACTAGCTGAAGTATTTTACACAAGTGACGGCACAGGTTATTGCTCGAATTTAAATCAACCTGAATTACCGGTTGATGGCACACAAACATGGCCTCATAACTAACCACTCCACCCTTTTACAGCAGCAACAACAAAAAAAGCCCAGTTATTAAACTGGGCTTTCGCTAACTAACTCCAGGGAAATTAAGAGAGTTAATAATTAGGTTGATGTTAGAAACGCTGTGTGTAGTTCAACGTAAATACACGACCACGCACATCATAAAGCGATAACACAGGTTCACGCGGTGAACTGGTTTCGCGTGGCGTATCTTCATCAAGTACATTTAACGCAGCAATTGACACAGTTGCATCCCACGGCGCGTTGTAGGTATACGTTAAGTTGTGACCAGTAAACGAATCCAGCTCATTGGTAACTTGCTTTTCACCGTTATCATCAACATACGCATTTTCTTGTGCAGAAATGTAGTATGAGTATAGGTTTACAGCGTGATCGCCAAGTGACCAAGTGATGTTAGCGTTGATTCGATCTTGTGGACGGTAAACATCACCAAGTTCGTCTTCACCAAGCTCTACACCACCTTCTTCATTAATAAAGCTGGTTTTATACGCCACCATGTGCGACCAATTTAGGTCAAAATCAAGTTCACCTGCAGCTTCAAAGTCAAACTTACCTGTCAGTGTCATATCAAGGCCAGCACTTTCGCGTAAACCAGCGTTTGCTAATGGGCTGATAATTTCAGAAACATTGTCACCACGGTAAAGAATATCAACACCCGGTAAACGCGCTGAAATTGGTACGTTTTGACCTTCAGTTTCCCAAATTTGAATTTGCATAATTTGCAGTAATTCGTGGTCAATCGTATCTACACGGCCTTCTACATCAAGCGTCCAGTAATCGGCTGAAAGTGACCAACCGTCTGAGAACTGCCAAACTACACCCAAGTTAGTGTTATCTGATTCTTCTGGCTCTAAGTCTGGGTTACCACCTGAACTTGCCCAGTAAGATGTACGATATTCACAATCGCCAATACTAATGCCATCTTGATAACAGCCAATAAAATCTACTTCGTTTTCAGCATAACCGCGCACTACATCGCTGTATAAATCGGTTAATAATGGTGCTTGGAAACCACTACCTATTGAAGCGCGAAGTAATAGACTATCGATTGGACGGTAACTAATATTTGCTTGAGGGTTAAATGTGCCACCAAAGTCGCTGTAATCATCATAACGAGCTGCTAGTTTCACTTCCATGCCTTCAATAACAGGAATAGCAACCTCAGTAAATGCTGCTGAAACAGTACGTGAACCAACACCACCGCTACCGCCGTTACCGCCACTTACGTTACCCGCTTCAGCCTGACCATCGATTTTGCTGTAGTAAGTTTCACGGGTATGTGATGCACCAACATAAGTTGACAGTGCACCTGCCGGTAATTCTACGATATCAAATTGTAAACCACCGCGAACGGCTGTTTGTGTTGCACGGCGGAACTTATCAAAGTTTGCTGATACTGATGCTGGTGGACGAGATTCAGGGTCACGCGGATCCCAACCTTGCCATACACCGTCGTCATCAAAACCACCTACTGAACCTGAAAGCTGTGGCGTACTTGTGTAATTTGTGCCCCAAGTAAATGCATCGTAACGTGCATAGTTCGCACTTAGGTCCCAGTAAACATCACCAAAGTTACCGTCAAAACCAACTGCTAAATCAAGCGAGTTGTCATTGTGATCTGCAGTACGGTCGCCCGCTGAATTCATACGGTAGCCGAACCAACCGCCCGCTTCCACCGGCGTTAAGTTAAGTGTTGTACCATCTGATGTGGTAATTGTGCGTGCTGGCAATGCGTCATCTACTGGGAACCATGCAGGGTCGCCGGCCGAAACATCGACTGTATTTTGGTTCATCCACATACCGCGAACAAACATGCTTGTATCTTCAGTTAATGAATAAGTGAAGTTAGCCATTACAGAGTCACGACGCGTTTCTGGTAAAACTTGTGCCGCTTGCGTCCAGTCGTAACCACAAATTGAGTAGCTTTCATCAGATAAACGCGTTAATGGACCGATAAATGTGCCAGAGCCTTGGCCGTTATATACATCACAGTTATTTTCTTGGTTCAGTGATTGTGTTACCCAACCGTTGCTCCATTGCTCTAATGCGCGACCTGTTGGACTAATACCATGCCAGTTATCAAGATAACGTGGATCTAACCCTTCTTCTTTAAGTTGCGCTTTCGCATAAGGTAAGTCAGCGTATAGAACTTGCTCTTCTTTATAGTGCTCCCAAGCAAATACAAACGATGTTTTATCTGACGAACCACCAGCTGTAAACGTATAACGCTGCGAATCGCCACTATCAATTGTATCTGGCGTTTCAAGTTTTGCTGAAAACTCAGCACCCTCATAATCGCGTTTTAAAATTACGTTGATTACACCCGCTACGGCATCTGAACCGTACACCGCCGACGCACCATCAGTTAGAATATCAATGCGCTGAATTGCCGCAGTTGGGATCATATTTAAGTTTGCAGAGCCGCCCGTAACTGGTGATTTAGTCAGTCTAACGCCATCGATTAAAACCAAAGTTTGACGAGGATCGGCACCACGCAGTGCAACTTGCGCTTGCGAGCTCCACCCATTGTTTGATGCGCCACCAAATGAGCCAAAACTGTTTAGTGTTGAGTTACGTAAAACATCACTTACTGTTGAAAAGCCCGATAATTCCATATCGGCCGCAGTAATTGAAATAACCGGTGACGCCCCTTCCATATCAACGCGTTTAATACGCGAACCAGTAATTGCAATACGTTCTACTTGTTCTGCTGCTGCATCTTCTTCGGCAGCCATAAGTGCTGGTGCACCAAGAAGAAGTGAAGAAATCGTGAAAGGTAGTAATGCCTTTTTAAAGCCCGTTTGAGAACCCCATTTATTTGTTTTCATTATTTTACTCGCCATTTATAAAAATAATTTACGTACGTGTTACTGATGTGAGAGTTCGTAACACGCGTTAATTTATATAAAATATATTGTATACTTTCTACATAAATTAATACTTTTTTACACTTTTGTATACAAAATATTAATAAGAGGTTTATTGATTTGACTGCAATAGTATTTTTAATACTTATTTATCAGTAAGATAGAAAAAGGCATGTGACTAAATGTAATCACGAAAAAGTTTTGATAAAAAGAATAAAAAAGGAGCCGAAGCTCCTTTTTATAAATGACGTTTTTGATTAGCGAACCTATTGCCTTAGGAACATCAACAGATTTAGTGCCAACCAAATATGCGCAAAGTTCTCAAATATAGCCATTCGAATGCGATAAATTTAAGTACACTCAGTACGCTATATTTAGGGCACTAGAGTAACTCGCGACTTAAGCTGTTTGCTGATTTGTCTCGGTTAGTTTTGCATATCCCGACTTTAACTTCTCAACAATTAAGTAATTTACTGGCACCAGAATTAGCGTAATTAACGTGGCAAAAATTATACCGAAGCCAAGTGATACGGCCATTGGAATTAAAAACTGCGCTTGAGTTTGCTGTTCAAACAATAACGGCATTAAGCCACAGAACGTGGTAATACTTGTAAGCATTACTGGTCTAAAGCGGGATACTCCTGCAGTTAACACGGCTTCCATAAGATCATGGCCATCATTTCGTCGTTTATTAATATAATCAACCAATACCAAGGAGTCGTTAACCACTACGCCAATTAACGCAAGCATACCGAGTAAACTCATAATGGTTAGTTCCATTGCCATTATCCAATGACCTAGCACCGCGCCAATCATGCCAAAAGGAATTACACTCATAACAATAAGCGGTTGAATATACGATTTAAAAGGTATCGCTAACAGCGCGTAAATGACAAAAAATACGAAAATCAGCGCCCATCCGAGGGAGCTAAACGACTCGCGCTGCTCTTTTGCTTCACCTTCCAGTGAATGACGCACACCAGGATACTTTGCAACTAAGCCATCTAAAAAGTCTTTTAGCTCTGCCTGCAACACGGTCATATTCGTATTGGCTTTTTCAATATCCGCGGTGATATTTACCGTACGGAAACGGTCAATACGATAAATACTCGATGGGCTTTTACCCGGAGTTAATGTTGCCACATGATTTAACGGTACTTGACCACCACTTGGCGTATCAATCAGCAATGCATTTAATGTAGTAAGTGAACTGCGCTCACTCAGTGGTAAACGCACCATGACGCGCACATCGTCTCTACCACGTTGAATACGCTGCACCTGAACACCGAAAAATGCATTTCGTACATGACGTGTTAGATCCGTACGGGTTAAACCCAGCGCCTTACCCTGTGCAGTAAGCTCCAATTGTAACTCTTGCTTACCATCACTTAAGCTATCTGCGATGTCAAAAACGGTAGGGTACGTTGCCAAATGCTTTTTAACTTGGTCGGCCACTTCCTGCAAAGTAGTCAGAGACATGCCCGTTAGTTGCACATCAATTGGATCGCTTGAACGACCAATTTCAGCTCTAAATGTTAGCGTTTCAGCACCTGGAATTTGCCCTATTAAACCGCGCCACTCGGATACCAATTCGCGCGAGCCAATATCAAGGGCGCGAGATTCTGGTGGCGTTATTTCAAAACGCACGCCACCGGTGTTTGTTGCACCACCACGCCCGCCCGTGGTAGCTAGTACATTTATAATAACACTCTCTCCGGTATCGGGATCGCGATACTTTTCTCGCAATACCTCTGCTTTATCAGCCATTAAGTCAATGTATTTTGCCGTCACGTTAAAAGGCGTACCTGTTGGTAAAGTGAGGTTTGCACGTACGGTTTCACTCGGAATTCGTGGAAAGAAAATAAACTTAGTCCAGCCGCTCATAATCAATGACAAGATAATAAAAAATATCGCCACAAATAAAGATAATGTGATGCCTTTATTACTCACTGCTTTATTTAGAAGAGGACGGTAGTATTTGAAAATTTTGCGTTCAAAGCCATCAGCAAAGTTCTGTTGAAACTGACTAAATTTGCTTACCTGCCCTTTTTCCTTACGCAACTTTAAGTACTTAAGGTGAGCCGGTAATACAAATTTAGATTCCACCAACGACATGAGCAGAACTGGGATCACAACAACCGGAATTTGTGCAAATAAAGCGCCACGAGCCCCATCAATAAATGCGAGTGGTAAAAACGCCGCTACTGTGGTTAAGATGCCAAACGTTACTGGCGTTGCAACTTCTTGCGTGCCTTTTATGGCCGCTTCCTCTCCTGACTCAGAGCCATTTAAGTGGGTATAAACGTTTTCTCCGGTAACAATGGCATCATCAACAACAATACCTAACACTAAGATAAAGCCAAACAGACTCATAATATTGAGTGTGATACCAAAAAGTGGCATGGCTAAAAACGCGCCCATAAATGACACAGGAATACCGATAAATACCCAAAACGCAATCGCGGGACGTAAAAATAAAGTCAATAAAGCAAGCACTAAAATGCCGCCTTGTAATGCATTTGAGGTTAATGTTGAAATACGATTTTTGACGATAACAGAGTCATCATCCCAGTAACTTAGCTCGTACCCTGCGGGTAATTTGCCTTGCTGACTTTGAATATACTCTTTTACTTTATCAGCCACATCAATCGCACTTTGGTCGCCAATGCGGTACACCTCAATAAACGCAGCTTGTTTACCATTAAAACGCGTGCGAACAGGTGACTCTTCAAAGCCATCTTGAATATTAGCCACATCAGATAAACGGATCAGTGAGCCATCTGGCAAGCTCTTTACAATAATACTTGCAAATTCATCTTTGTAATACGCTTGGCCTTTTGAGCGCAGTAAAATATCACCACCACTTGAGCGTAAATTACCCGCCGAAATATCGGCACTTGAACGGTCAATCGCATTGCTAATATCTGCAATGCTTAATTGATATTGACGCAGTTTATCTTGGCTTATTTCGACCGCAATTTCATAGTTACGAACACCGTCAAGCTCAAGCTGAGTTACGCCCGGAATACGCAATAAATCATCGCGAACCTGCTCTGCAAATTCACGGGTTTCTTTCTCTGAATAATTGCCTGAAACAGTCACGTTAATCACATCGCGTTTGCGCTGGGCAAGTGATACTACGGGTTTTTCGGCATCACTTGGAAAGGTATTTATTGCATCTACGCGACTTTTTATGTCGGCCAGCATATCGCGAGGGTCGTAACCAGTGTCGACTTCGATTGTGACTGACGCCGAACCTTCAGAGGAGCGACTGCGGATTTCTTTAATGCCTTCCAAATCCTGCACTGCTTCTTCTATGCGAATAGTGATACCTTGCTCTACATCTTCCGGTGTTGCCCCGCGCAATGACATGCTGACGCTAATGCGGTCGGTTTCAAACGACGGGAACACTTCAAGCGGTAATTGTGTTGTTAGCGAAAACAGGCCACCGATTAAAATGCTGATCATCAACAAGTTTGCGGCAACATGATTGCGTGTAAACCAGGCGATCATAGTGCTTTCTCCTGTTCACGCATGGCTTTACGTTCAGCTTTTAATTGCTCTACGGTAATTCCGCGCTGTTTTGCAATTTCTTTTAACTTAGTTACGCGTTGCTCTGAGTCGCGTTTTTTTGCTGGCGTTTCACCAATAACAGCAACACGTGTACCACTACTTACTTGACCAAGCGGTGTTACTACCAAGCGCTCATTCGCCATTAAACCGGTCGCGACCAAACTCTCACTTTCGCCCTGCCAAGCAAGAGAGATATCTTTTCTTAGTAATTGATTTTCTTTATCCAACACATAAACGTAGCTACCTTGATAAATCGCGTTATTTGGAATGACCAAGGCGTTTGGAATTTCACGACCTTTAATAGTAGCACTAACATATTGGCCAATTTTCACTGGATTTTGTCCCGATACCGGCGTTGAGTAAGGGTCTTCAATTTGAGCAACTACATAAAGCTGTTGTGACGCATCATTAATTGCCCCTTCCGTTCTCACTAAGGTGCCTTGCCATGTTTGCTCGCCAATTAAATCTGAATTAAACGTAACAAGGCTATTTTGATTTGTTTTTTCACCACTTTGATACACTTCTGGCAAATTTATAAAGGCTAAATCTTTATTATTAATCGGTAATCGAATTTCAACTTTATCGGTGGCAAAAATCTCGGCAAGTTGGGCATTGTTTGACACCACCTGACCAATATCAACATGCTTTTTAAGTACACGCCCAGAAAATGGCGCGACAATTTTTGTGCGCTCAAGTGCAAGCTGTGCTTTTTCAAGTTTTGCTTGTGCCGACAATACATTGGCCTGCTGCGCGGCTAATTGCGGTTTACGTAACACTAAATCACTGGGGGCATCGCCACTTCCTAAACGCTGCCAATCAGCCAGAGCTTGTTTTCCTCTTGCCTGCTCTTCAACTAACGCTTGCTTTGCCGATAATAAACTGGCCTCTGCAATTTTTACTTCAGCAAGATAGTCGCGCTTATCAATGCTGAGTAACATTTGACCCTTTTCAAAAAAGCCACCATCGCGCAAGCTATCGCTGATAAAGCTGATTTCGCCTGACACTTGTGCCACCAAAATACTTTGCGTGCGCGGTTTTACAATACCATAGCTTGCTACCTGTACTCGGTAATAACGCGGTTCAATAGTCTTTGCATCAACAATAAGCTGCGCTTGTTTAGCGCCACCAAAACGCTTGGCTGTGGGTGGATTTTTAAAAATAACACTGACGATAATGCCCGCCACAATCAAAATTAAAACTGGTATTACAAAACGTGGGAATCGTGTTTTATTAATTGGCATTAGCGCTTTCCTTTAATTCTGCGACGTTAAAATCGCCACCGAGTGCAACATGTAAGTCAACACGGTTTGCTATCAGTAAATTTTTTATCGTTATTAAGCTACTTTGTGCGTCAAAAGAACGCTTCTGCGCATCAAGTACCGTGGTATAACTCACCAAACCTTTCAAGTACTGTTCAAATGATAAGGTTTCAGCGAGCTTAGCGTTATTAGCAGCGAGTAAAGTTGATTCATACCTTTGCTGCAAATTACGCTCGGCTGAAATGCCATTTTCAACACTTTGGAATGCTAAATAGAGAGTATCTAAATAGCTAAGTTCTTGTTTATTTAGTTCAAGCAATGCTTTTTCTTCGTTAGCTTTTAAGCGGCCCGCATTAAATAATGGCGCAGTAAGTGACCCCGCCAACGACCACGCAACATTGCCTCCAGCCAGCAAATCACTAATATCATTGCTATCTGGCCCAATGCTGCCGGTCAGTTTTAAACTAGGGAAACGCTGTTTATGGGCATAGGCAAGCGCCGCATCTTTTGCCAGCAAACTGTACCAACTTGCAATAAGCGATGGCTTTCGAGTGATTAACTCTGACGGCATACCAAGTGGAATATCTGATGCTAATAGCGGAAGCTCAGCAGTCACCGAAAGTAAACCCGATGGGTAGTCACCTAGCAGCAACTCTAAATCCCTAATGCGCTCTACTTGCGTATTTTGCTGTGCAACTAAACGAGATTTTTCGTTGTTAAGTTCGTTACGTGTTAAGTACACATCCAGCGCGTCATTGAGTCCTTGGCGGTATCCCGACTCAATGATCTCTAAATTTTGTTGTGCAAGCACAAGCCGTTCATTTAGAAGTGCAACTTGGTTATTCGCCTCAATTACGGCAAACCAAGCTTTAACGACAGCAGCAACTAATGCTTGTTTTTGCGATAAGTAGTCGGCCTCTAGTGCCATCACATTTAAATTAGCATTTCGCTCTTTTGCCGATAGTTTTCCCCAAACATCCAATTCATAAGATAAACTTAGGTCTAACCCATTACCATTAGAGTAGCTGTCTGTGGTTGGATTATAGCGGCGATTACTTGCAAGCGATAAATCAAGTGTTGGCCATAAATCACTACCAGTCACGATGAGTTGTTGTTTCGAAACCGCAATATCTAACGCCTTTTGCTGCAAACTGCGGTTATTCGCAAGTGCTTTTTCAACCAACTCGAACGCTTGCGTATTTTGCAATTCGTTCAACCAATTATCTTTCACAGCCAAGTATTGGCTTTGCGCCTGCCATGCTTCGGGGGTATTTATGTTAGCCCGATAATCTGACGTTATTTTATTTGTTGTATTACAGCCAGCTAATGTTATCAGTAAACCTACAGCGAGATTTACTTTGAAAAGCGGCTTCAACCTGTTGCCCATGGTGTCTTCTCACTAGAGAATAAATATCTTCAATATCATAGTTTAATAATTGTCTAAGAAGTGTCTCAATAAACTTTACATAGACTTACATTCATTGCTAATACAGAAACACCTGCCAATAAGATCATTATGGCTAACCGTCAAAACTTAATCGAATACGAGACAAGCAAATAGAGAATTGAACTAGTCGCCAATAGATACAAGAGCT
Source organism: Pseudoalteromonas sp. XMcav1-K (assembly GCF_044005875.1). Lineage (NCBI taxonomy): Bacteria > Pseudomonadati > Pseudomonadota > Gammaproteobacteria > Alteromonadales > Pseudoalteromonadaceae > Pseudoalteromonas > Pseudoalteromonas sp. XMcav1-K. Next base: position 177,434 of record NZ_JBIPJE010000041.1, read on the forward strand.
TAAAGTCATTTTAAAACAGCCGCTTACAAAGCGTATAAGTTAAAAGAAAAAATAAATAAAGGAACTTAGAATAAGTGGCTCTAGGTAATTGAGGCGGACAAAATTGTCAGGAACAATTTTGAACATGCGCAGCATGGCTCGGAAAATACAGGGAGGTATTTTCTCATCGAACTCATACCAATTTTATTAACTACTTTGTCATTCTAGCGAGTTAAACGCCTCATTAACTGCGTTAAAAATTCTTATGTAGAACAACTACATGTTAAATTTTCCGCCTTGTTTATGAACCGTTTCTCTGTCGCAATAAGTGACCTATCAATTAATGCAATTGGTATAATGAGATTTCGCAAAACACTAAATTTCAGACATAAAAAAACCCCGACCTAAAGGTCAGGGTTTCAGAATAAGTGGTGCCCAGAGGCGGAATCGAACCACCGACACGAGGATTTTCAATCCTCTGCTCTACCGACTGAGCTATCTGGGCATTTAAATTCAGTAAGTTAGAAAATCTTAAAAATGATTTTCAATACTATTCCAAATCGCTCTATTGACTGAGCTATCTGGGCTTAGCTATTTTAGTACTGCTAAAGTACACTCTTTCGAGTAAATAAATGGTGCCTGCTGCCGGAGTCGAACTGGCGACCTACTGATTACAAGTCAGTTGCTCTACCAACTGAGCTAAGCAGGCACACTAAAACTGGTCATCTTTAAAAGATGGTGCCCAGAG
>NZ_JBIPJE010000042.1:0-64957 GCF_044005875.1 Pseudoalteromonas sp. XMcav1-K
GGCTTTGCAGTGGCACAACTGGGTCGTCTGCACTCACATAAATAGTGCCATCTTCGCCAATGTTGTCATAGCCTGCCCAACGCGTATCAAGTGCTACAGCTTCAAACGCATAATCCCACAGTACATTAGTGGGGTCGGTGTTGTTATAGAGACTTAACGTCACAAAATCTTCAACATCTAGCGCTGCAATGTGGTCAAGGCGTTCAAAACGTACTTGACCTGATTCGCCAATGGTGGCTTTGATTTCATCAGCGCCAAGTGAAAACACCAGCTCTTGGCCTTCACCTAAAAATTCTAGCGCGTCGCTGTTTGATGCCAATAAATCGTACATCATAGTAACCATGTCGTCGCTTGAGCCAATTAATGGGCGCTCTTTGGGGTAAAGCGATATCACATTATCATCGGCTGTTTGGCGCAGGATATCGTTTACTTTTAGCTCGTATGTACTGAACTGATACTCTGGGCGATAAACATAATGGTAAACAGGCTCTGGCTTTGCCAAGTCACCTGCTTCTCCCGCCTCAACCGCTTTTTTATACTTAAAATTTAAATCTGTCGTTAACTCTTCATTAAACACGGGCACTTTAAACGGGACATAGTATTTTGGACGGTGTGCCAACGGCCCATCTCCTGCGCCTATTTCTTCAAAACTTGGCGATTCTGAAATGGGTTCACCACTTACATTTACGTAAAAGTGTTCATTAGTTGACGCGCCACCTGGCAAATTAATTTGAACAATATTACGCCCAGGTTTTATCGCAAAGTTTGCAAGCTCTCCGCCAACGGTTACTAAACTATTGTTACCGGCTACTTTTGCTAAACGCCCTGTATAACCAAAGTCAGCTAACCCTGCTGGTAAAGGAGTACCATCATTATCAAACCACTCAGTTGTCAGCACTAGCATTGAATCACTTGATAATGCTGAGCCTTCATAACTAATCACGTTTTTTTGCTGACCTGTTTTTATAGAATTTTTATTTGGCTCAAAAATGCGCTCCGCTGTTACTTTTAAGTTAGGTGGATACATTCGAGTTTCATGTAAAATACTCATGTAATGACGATCGTCAGATATCCCCCAAAATGAACGTAATGCCGTTCCTATATAACCGGTTTTTCGATTAATAAGGACAATACGCAACATTTCGTTGGGTTTTAAATGATCCGCTTCACGGCGATGCAACTCAGGGTTCATATGAGATTTACTTTGATACTCAATAAAGCCGGCTTCTCCGCCTGTTCTCCTCATCGCATAGTTATAAAATGCGTCAGAAGCAGGGCCTCGCATAAAAATTTGGTAGGTAAATTTGTTATTATCAATGGCGTAGTGACTAGCCCCTTCCCTTAGATCTTTACCTTTGCGTTGCGTAATTAGCATTCCGGTTGATTCTCGGAAAACAAAAATATCTGTGTCTTGGAAATCATCTTCACTAATTTCAGCAAGCAGACCCTGAGGTGTTTGGTCCGTGGCGATGTCGACTACTCGTACTAAATCTGGTTGAGGTAACTCTGGTTCTTCGTCTTTACAATCATACGCGGGTTTAACCCCGTTTGATGATAAGTAGACACCATAATAAGTTGCATCATCTGGCGATTCATTACATACAAATTGGCCTTCAGCGTTTAAGTTGCCATGTAAAGTAAACTCTTTCAGATCATCGCCATCAAAATAAAAACTAGGTGATGGGATCACTCGATTTTGGGGCTCGTTATAAACGTATTTTGTTTGACCAGTAATTGGTACTGGTGCACCTGAATTCAAATCGATGAGTGCGCCACGACCGTGTAATAGTGTTGTATCAACGAAATAGTTATTGATTCCGACAGGATCTTGAACAGATGCAAGTATTCCCATGATGGCAACTTTTGCCATCAAACCTGCAAGATCTGTTGGTTGGATCGCGTCATAACCAATACAAGTGCTATGCCCAGGTAACATTTGATATGAAAACCCTGCCCTGTACCCTCTATGGTTAAAGTTGCCAAAGTAATATTGTAAGATTGAAGGCGTTGTATAATGAAACTCAAACATTGGGCACGGTATTAACATGAAGGGCGCCCGCCACTTACCCTCTTCATCGGGTATCGCCCCGCCAGGATACGGTGCTACAACTTCAATATATGATTGGGTATACGGAGCATAAGGCGTTTTATCAAACAGCGATCGAATAGATGACGGGATTGCACTGTCACCTCGTTCACCATCATAAAAAGCCGCTTTGAATGCGATATTAAATTCAGATGATGCGATTAATGCACCTTTATAATCAAGTAATAATGATTTCACGCCCCCGTCAACCGCGCCAATACTGTTGAGGTCGAAACGAGCTAACAGCAAGACCATATCTTGATCACCTGACACTAACGTTTTAGGGTCCAGTATCGCTATGCTTTTATAATAATCGGGGATCGTAATTTTCTTAATTTCGGTTTTTATGCCTGTTTTAAATTCTGCACTGTTATATGCATCAACAGACATTATTTGGAGGCGGTCACCATGCTTTAGTTTTAATGAATCGAGTGTTTGATGAACTGAGTTCACATGCTCTGCTGAGAGAACATAACTTTTGGGATAACTAACAAGAGGAAACTCGGCTCCCACCGTCTTTCCTGAGTCATTATATTGAGCCCAAATCGGCAAATCACCTTCCAGTACAAGTCCGCGCGCCATTACCATACCGATGCGAACTCGTTGAATGTCTAAGTATCCGTACGCGTTTGCAGGTTTAATTTGTGTAACTGTGCTAAATAAAATTAAGTAAATAAATACAATGTACTTAAACAAAATCGAAAGTCTTAAGAACCGCATTTTAATTCCGTTTATTTATTAATGCAGAAAGCTGAACTAACCCAATTTCACCGTCAGCATAATTTTTCAAATGCTCCTGTAAATTAGGGTGTAAGCGACCAAAGCCAATGTAATCTAATGTTGAAAGTAGCACTGGTCCACGAGATATGACTTGCCTGTTTTGTAATTGGCCAACTCCAACTAATTCCATTTTATTGGAGTTGAGCTTTCGGCCATATAAAGGGACAAACTCACCATCGTCAGGCAAATAACTTGTATTTCCATACAAACTCGCTGCAGTCATAGTTAGACTCATTGCGCCTGTAACTTCTACACCTTGTGGTTGACCTGCCATTAAATAGAATATTGGTACGTCATTATTTAATTGCATTCCTGATGCAGTAAAGTTCTGAATACTAAACTGCATTGGTACAGTGGATTTTCCTTTAAAATTTATATTCGCTTGTGACAAATCAAAGGTTAAATCGCCATTAGCAAGGTTTGTATTGGGAAGACCTGATGCCACTTTACCAAATGCAATGTTTTTACCTAAAAATGGCACCTGAACTACACCAAGGGAATGTCGCGTATTTGGTACATAATCCAGTGTTTTTATATAGTTGCCAAAATCAGATGCAGGCGAAAACTCGTTAAATACGAGCGTTAAATAATTCGCTGATGTTTCTGGGAGTTTTTGATCTCCATAACCAAATGTAAAGTTACCATTGTCGTCACTTTGAGTACTGATACCAAGCTCTTTGATAGATACCCACATCTTTGGAATACTGACAAATAAATGATCCTTTAAATTACCATCTATTAAGGTTGGCATCTTTTCAGTTTTAAAAGTAAATCGCGCTTTTTCTTCACTATTTACCAATATTTCGGCACGGATTGTTGCGCCATAGCCAAATTCACGGCTAGGATAAAAGGCATACGTATGATCACCAGGTAAACTTGCAATTGCACCGGGTACAGGTTCGTTATCGCGATCTACACGTTTTACTTCATACCCTCCCATAGTAAACGGTGAATCTTGGGGAGGTTTAGGCAGATAAGTGTCGCCGTGTAATGTTTCATACACATTTACTTGAATATCCGATTGTTCAACCGCTTTGTTAAAGTAAAATGCTATAAAACCGTTTGCGGCATGTCCTTCATCCTCATTTTTAGGAGTTGTCTTGATAATGCTTAAAGGTATCGCCTGTTTACTACTAACAGTGAAAAATTGCGTAGACGTACCAACTAAGCTATTGCTCCCATCATAGACATTAACTGTTAACGTTTGTTCTGTGGTACTGGAGTCTACTTCAGTTGTTACGTTTATGTATCCTGCAATCACATCAACCGCGATTGGCGAGGCATTATTAACTTGAATTTCAGCATGCATTTGTTCAGTACTATTTTCCACTGCAGCAACAATTTGCAGTGATAAATTAGCATCGTCAATTAAGAAGATTTGCTGTTTTCGTGGTGCAATGATATTTACCGCAGTTTGTGACTGATTGGTTAAATTAAACGCATATTCACTTGTGTTACCGGCAAAATCGACCGCTTTGATTGTAACTGGTGTATCAACGCCTTTCGCCAAATCTAACTGCGAGGTAAAACGATATTCGTTTTCACTATTACCTGGTCGTAACTGTATAGGTAACTCATTAACGCTTAATGTTATTGATTGCGCATCGCTCACCGTACCGCTAATCGTAACTGGGTTTTGTACCAACACGGTAGACGAGTTTTTTGGCCAAGGCTGCTCCAATATTATTATTGGTGCGCTATTATCAAATTGATAATTAAGGGTTTGAATTACATTACCAAACTTATTGGTAGCTTCCAGCGTCCATGTATTTTCAGATTTTTGAGCCAGGTATTCAAATTGATAACGCTCTATACCTGAAGGTGTTACGCCAACGTCAATATTATTAATTGTTAGTTCTGGCAATACATTAGATACAATTACACCGGTGATTAAAAATTTATCACGATTAATCCAACTGCCATTAGTTGGGCTAGAAATTTCTATTATTGGCGCAATGCCTTGGTCCTCATCTATTCGTTTGATTATAAAACGTAACTCACCATATCCTTGTGCTGATTCGACCTTTACATTGAATAAGTTATCACCCATATCAAGCATTATTGGTTCAAAGGTCAAACGCCATCGATTATTTTCAAATGGACTAATGGTTCCGACAAATTGACCATTCATTGTTGCCACTAGTTCGGTTAGCGTAACTTCACTTGTCACAGCAAACTCAAGCTGAACATTTGCTTGGGTGACCGTATCCCCATCTTTATGAGATACTAGTGCTATTGTCGGCTGTATTTGGGACACTCGTTTTATATTAACTATTTTGCTAACTTTTTGACCCAATGCATCTTCAGCCACAATAGTCAGTTCGTTATCACCCTGTTTTAGAGGGATCTGTCCCGTAAATTGACGCAGTTCATTAAACATCAAATGGAATGTGCTGTCCTCGAATACATTTGACTTCACCAATAACTCTTTTAAATTGGTTTGCGACTCAACTTTACCAGACAATGTTATGCTATCTTGCTCTGTCTCTAATTCTATTGGGTCGAGCACAATGTTTGGCGAGTCAGCTTGAGTAATTACTTTGATGACAAAATTTTCTTGCCAACCAGTTACATCAACTGCGCTGAGCGTCCATTCATGACCAAGTGCTAAATCAAGCGGCAACTTAAATCGTTTATCATTTTGAACTGTATACTCTTGTTCTGAACTCAATGTTTTGATAGTCAACTTTGATGGGTAAGAAACGTTTAGTAACCGCCCATTAATGACTAATTTTTCGGCTGATTTCGTCGCGAAAAAGTCGAACTGATTACCTTCATGCTTTGCGTATTCGTACAACACTAATTCAGGAACACTGCGTACCAATGCACTCGCACTGTCAGACCACGGGCCTAAAACGATTACATTTTTTTGAGTGATTGGGTTTTTGATATAGTTATAAGCCCTTACTCTGTATTCGTACGTCATTCCTGAAATAACATCAAAATCGTCATAAGAACTATTATTTGTTTCTGCTAATTTTAACCAAGCGCCGTCAGCTAAACGTTTTTCTATTTGGTAGTTTTTACTGTCATTTGCTTGCCAAGTTAATGAAAGGCCTTCCTTATTACTTTCAACTTTTAACGCTTGAACCTGTTCATACTTGCCTATGTTAAACACAGACACTGACCTACTTTGACCTAAAAGAGAATCAATTGCTCTCACCGTAATATTATAGTGATAGGCTCGGTTGCCCATCGCTGTAGAATCGATATAACTTCTTACCGTTGCATCAAAAGTTGCAAGCTGAGAGAACGTCCCTTGATAATCTGATCGACTTAAAATAATTTGCGAGATGTGCGGTGAATCCGAAATTTGCCAATTAAGATTTACTGCGGACTTTTCACTTTCAGCAAACAAAACTACGTCAACCGGGTCTAACCAACGTGTAGGATCATCTGGAAAACTATCAATGTCGTTATTATAGCCATCACCATCTCGGTCCGGGTCACTATTATCCCCAATGCCATCTCCGTCTAAATCAGACCACTCATTAGGATTATTTGGGAAAGCATCATTTTCATTCGCATAGCCATCTCCATCACGGTCAGGGTCACTATTATCACCAATACCATCACCATCCATGTCAGCCCATTCATCGGGATCATCTGGAAACGCATCTTGTTCATTGTTGTAAGAGTCGCCATCGCGGTCAGGGTCACTATTGTCACCTAAACCATCTCCGTCTAAATCTGCCCATTCATTCGGATTATTAGGAAATGCATCTTGCTCATTAGAGTAACCGTCACCGTCGCGATCTGGGTCACTATTGTCACCGATACCGTCACCATCCAAATCAGACCACTCATTAGGGTCATCAGGGAATGCATCTTGCTCATTGGGATACCCGTCACCATCACGGTCATCTAATTCAGGATTGTCACTCCAGCGCGTAGGATCATCTGGGTACGCATCATATTGATTTAAAACACCGTCACCATCTCTGTCTGGGTCACTATTATCACCAATGCCATCACCATCCAGATCAGACCATTCAGTTGGATCACTTGGAAATAGATCTTGCTCATTAACAACACCGTCACCATCTTTGTCTGGGTCTGAGTTATCGCCAATGCCATCATTATCTAAATCCGACCATTCGGTTGCATCATACGGAAATGCATCTAGCCCGTTAACAATTCCATCATTATCAATGTCTGGGTCAGTATTATCGCCAATACCATCATTATCAGTATCTGTTGTTTCGCTAGGATCGTTTGGAAATGCATCATCTTGGTTATTAACACCATCACCATCGCGATCTTCATCACTGTTATCACCAATGCCATCATTATCTAAATCTGACCATTCATTTGGGTCATCAGGAAACACATCTTTTTCATTTTCTATGCCATCACCGTCACGGTCTGTATCGCTGTTATCGCCAATACCATCGCCGTCACTGTCTTTGCTTTCATTCGGGTCTTCTGGAAAAGCATCCTCATCATCAGGCACGCCATCACCGTCTAAGTCTGCTTTACGAGACAGTTTTTCGGCTAATAACTTAAGGAATTCAATTAAGCATGCAATTTTATTTGGTAACGCTATTTTAATTACAGGTCGCACACTATTGCCTGTTACCACATAGTAATAAACTAAACGATGGCGCCCTTTTTTGAGATAGAATGTACGATAGTGATATTTCCCTACTCTCCCCGCGTGTTTATCTACAACAGTGGACCTATTAGTTGCTAATTCTTGTACATTTTGAGCACTTAAAACTTGCCCAGCAAACTCAATTTCAAGTTGGCTTTCAGCTGTATAGTAAAGTGTTACGTAACCGTCTTGCTCTACCTCTAACTCGGTATCAAATAAAACTGAATAAGGCTTAGGCCATTCGTTGTTAGGTAAGTTGTCTATCGATACGCCAACTAGATTAGGTAGCAAACTTTGGGCGTGCGCCATATTATTTGGCTGCTGGGTAGTAAAGACCCTAAAGTTAGTGCCTTCAACATATTCACCTGCGGGAGTGATTGGTGGAATTTCATTTTTTTCTATTTTTTCAGCGACAAATGACCAATTATCTAATGATAAATAACGCGCTGTGCTCCCTGGCGTATAAAGTGCAATATCAAGCATCGGATTTGCTTGTTTGGTGTGTTGTAGTTGAGTAAATTCGAACTCATGAACGCCAGCTTCTAAGGTTACAAACTGCTCAATTAAACCAAACTCACTTGCCACTTGAAAATTTTGATTGAGGCTTACTTTAATAGGACCACTCGATAACACTCTTACACTGTAGCTTGCTGCTTCTTCCAGTGTTAAAAAGCCTCGATAAGTCAAAGCATAACTCTGATCACTATGACGAACAAGTAAGCTAATGTCATCTCGATTCCCATGAACTATCGGAGCTATCTGTTTTAATGAATTAAAATCTAACGTTTCACCTTCAAAATATGTATATTCAAAGCCAGGGGTATGTCGCGCAGGAATTGTCGTGTTTACAGCGTCAACCTTTATTAATGAACTCGTTGCTAGGTATAAATGCTGCTGTGCTAAATCAATTTCTTGGGTCTTTTCAGACGACATTAAAATTCGCGGCTGTGTTTGCAGTTCATCACTTTCGAATGACAACTGTATATGGTGGTACCCTTTGCCGAGTGCAAGCAACTCACCTTCAATATAGGCAGAACCGTTTATCTGTAACTCTGCGTTACCATTTGTAAACACTTCAAATTGGTAAAGTTCGTCATTTTCAGCGAAAAAGAAGCCCCTAAATTGTGCGGCGCCCACAAACTCAGGATCCAATAACATTGCTGATATTGCAGGCATATTACCTGTTTGTATAGCTTGCGCTTTAGTAATATCTTGAATTTCACTGCCGGGTGCGAACAATGCATATTCAACAGCCGCAATTGGGCCATCTAACGGCGTGCTCGCATGATAATCTATTTCTGGCTTGGGCGGTTTTTTTACATCATCTGGATTTGAACATGCAGATAATAGACCTGCCAGCAATAATATCGATAAGTAATTTTTTAAACTGCTTAAGTTTTCGCTAATCCATAGCATAACGGGTTATTTTGGCCTGTTGTTTTAAACGAGCCGCTTCCTCTTTTATTGCACGTTTGATTTGAATTGGTGATAGTGTCTTTCTTATTTGTTCTTTAACTTCACTCAACGGTTTTGCATCACTTTTATGTTCAGCTATCACCTTAAAGCGAATTAACTTATTATCTAAACGATACGTTTTTGAAACTTCCCCAAGCGCTACGTTTGCAATAATGTTGCGATAAAAAGGGCTTAATCCTTTATCACCTTGCGTACCCAGAGACAAAATCAGTGCGGTGCCCTTATCTTTTTGATCCTGCGCGTGCACTCGCCAATCTATGTCTTTTATAAAACTGTCTAGTGCATTTTGGGCGGCCTTTGAATTTGGTAAAGTTATCATTTCAAATCTACGCTGCACTTTTTGCCCAAATTCACTTAAATTAGCGTTGTAGTACGCTTGAACTTGCTCTTCTGATACTGGGGTTGCAGTTATGTTCTGTTGGATATATCGTTTGCTTAAATATTCATCGCGATATGCTTGTTGTGCGAGTTTAAATTCTGTTAGTTCATACTCACTGAGTTGTGCAAGTTGTTGCTCAGCCATTAATTTTTTGATTATCATGCTTTCGAGCAACTTTTTCCGGCCTTCATCGCCAAGTTGCATGGCTGCATATTCACCAAACGTTTTGAGCATCACATGTTCTAATTCTTGCGCTGTAATTGGCACGTCGTTAACATTCGCGATTACGTCACGTACACCCGAATCTGACTCTTGTTTAACGTCTTGTTCACCACAGCCAACTAGCAACAATGCTAGTAATACTAAACATTTGCGCATTGTAGTCCCTTATTACAACGTAACTGATACTGTTGACTTTAAACGCGCTAACTCGGTATCTTTCGCTGCCTTTCTTAGCGTACGCTTGATGTTTCCTTTTACATGCTCGTATGGCTGACTCACCGTTTTTGGTGTGTGCTCAAGCTTTATGATGTGATAACCAAATGAAGTTAAGATCGGTTGAGAAATCTGCTGTTCTTTAAGTTGATTGAATACTGCATCCGAAAACGTTGGCGCTACAGCTCCTTCTTTGATCCAACCTAACTGTCCACCGTTTTTTGCAGATACTTTGTCTTCCGACATGGCTAGAGCAACATCGGCAAATGCTTGACCTGTAATTACTTTAGAATATGCCTCTTGCGCCTTAGAGTATTTGGCTTGACGTGTTGCTTGGTCATCTGTTTGTGCCACACGTATTAAAATATGCGATACTTTAGCCTGTTTTGACTGATACTTATCACTATTTTGCGCGTAATAATTGCGCATTTCAACATCGGTTACAGCCGTTTCTAGAAACTGATTAAGATATCGACTAAGTAATAAATCTTTTTTTATCTCATTTAGCTCTACCGCTAATTTTGACGTGTCGAACTCAGGTAGAGACTCAATAGCCTGCGATACCGCTAGGGATTCTAGGTAATGCTTTTTAGCTTTAGTAACGAGTTCTGAATTATCTTTGTCAATACGTTTGAGCTCATAATACGCATTAAGCTCTTGTTGCGTTACCCCCTGATCACCAACGGTTGCAACAAACTTAGGTTTGTCGGAACAACCTCCAATCAACGCAGCATTCACCAAAAATAGTGTTAAAAATTTATTATGTTTTCTAATTTTCATCCCTAAAACCTAAACTACATTCGTGTAACTATATAATAACTCGGGCATTATCCACTAAATGGAAGTTAATGCCAAATGATATTTGCGCCCGAGCTGTTTAATTTTTCAACTAACTCTTGATTTGCACTACCAAGACTGATACTCACGTCAGGTGTGAACACTGCTTCATTAATATCACTCACTTCAACTCGGTTATTACCAAAATCGACATTTGCACTATTAATAACTTTGAGCCCTTTTAATAAATGAATACCTTGTAATGTTGCACCGGCGTAATTACTTAAATCTTGAGGAGTTCTAACAACCAAACTGTTTTTATCATTACTGACGATTTCCACAGCATGGTCAAGCGGGTTATATATATCTGGGTCAATCATGCGACCAATCAAACTACGCTTTTTATCTATGTTTGAATCGTTCCAATGTTCAGTATTGTTATCAGCTGAACAATCGGTATCTAAACGCCATAAATTGCCACCCATGCTGGTAACACAATCAATTTGGTGTTTACCCGCACCACGTATTGGTGTGGATATGCGTTTCTGGTTATTTGTAGTCCAATTTTGTCGTATGTTATCTATTGTTAAGATGCCATTTTTACCATTTTTATCAGCAATATATACGGTACCAGCTTCACCTTGTTCTGATTCATAACTAGCAAATTCTAGCGTTTTAATTTGTGCGTTGAATTCTGTAAGTACATCACTTTTTACAACGACACGACCGCCATTGCCAAATTGCATATAACGAGCGGCTGTAGGCTTGGCCTCAATGACACCTGTACCGCTTAAACTATAAGCCTCAAGCAATATCGCTCCACCTGACGACCCCCAATAATAATTCCTAGATTCAGTGCTATTAGCTAACAGAGTACCATTATGAATAATTTCATTAGCTGTCAGTTTTAAATAAGCGCCAGGCGAGCCAGGTTTACTATCATTTTCTTTTGTGCCTATTACGCCACCGTAATTAACATCAAAATAGCTTCCATAAGTACAATCTAAAGCAAGGTATTTATTGGTACTCGTAAAACAGTTTACTCCTTCGTTATCAAATGAGCCCTGCATGCCAGTAACATCTATGCGGCCATTTTCGCCAATCGTTGCTTGATTAACTACATCAATTTTTAAACCATGAATATCGGTACTAGCTTTTCTAATATCACCGTTTTCGATAACCAGGTTATTACCTATATGTGTGATATCACCTGTATTGAGATATAAACGTGACTCAGCCACTAGATCCTTGCCAACGTTAATTCGTTTTTCTGCTGATAACGAAGTACTTCTCGAGCTGTTAAGTTCAATATCTTGTAGAACATTTATATTCTGATAAGCAGCTATACTCAAACTACCACCACCATTCACATTAATGTTCCCATTGATATTTATTTCACCGACTTTAATCGAATTATAAGCACTATCCTGAACTTTAAGATTCCCACTAACATCGATCGAATTAGCATCAATACTTAACACACCACCATCACTGAGTTCGATATTTTCTGAAATATTTAAATTATCTAACTGGAGTTGAGAAGAACCTCTTGGGATTGTCCCTGTGACTTTCATGGTTCCTGATACATTAAGGTTGCCATTAGGCATACTCGAAATCACTCGAGCCTGACCTATAATGAGATCCCCTTCAACATCCAGTGATTTATCTATAACAAAGTTCGACAAACTACCTGAATCAATTGTGAGGCTGCCCTTTACCGTCATTTTTTCAGCGATAAAAGAACTATCTTCGTCTATTAGTTGATCACCATCTAGAATGAGGTGTGTATGATATTCAGGTTTCCCATTGAATAATGCTGCCACACTAGAATTAGAAGGTGTTACTCTATGTAGGCTTGTTTCAGATACTGAGCTATGTTCCACATCTTCAATGTGCAATACATCATCACCAAGATCGAAAATTACATTGCTGTTGATATTGATACTATTAAATACATGTACCCCAACCAACTCTCGCCCCGTATATGTTGATAGATCATCATTCGTAATGACTACCAGTGAGTTACTGGAATGACGCAAGATTTGATAGAAGTGTGTAACGTTATCTCCTGCATCTAAATCAACATATTCTCCTGTAATATTAAAGCCTTGGGTATCTTCTAAAAGCTTCCAATTAGCAGAATTGGCTGTAATCTCCCACTGATTGTTACCAAGACTACGAATATTTGAAATGGTATGTCGCCCAATTTCTGGTAGTTTTATCACATCTTGGAAATACTCGCAGTGATAACATGGGTTATCTTCAATATTTAATAATAAGTTACCATAAATCTCATTTCCATCTTTGGTGTAAACAGTACCTTGCGAGCTATACTCACCTGCAAAACTATTATCAACTGCATTGATGATTAAGCGTTCCCCTCCATGAATTTTACCGTTACCACTCAAGGAATCTATATCTATCACAAACGCACTATTAGGCCAGCTACTGTAACTACTTATATCTAATGAGAGCTCACCATTATTAATCAGCGAATTTGCAGTTAAATACGCCAAATGCTCACTTAGTTCAGGACAATCTTTACCAATACAGCTTGGCAGACTGCTAAAACTAGGAATAGACTTGTAACCAATAAGGTCTGTGATACCAGCCTGTTCAACGGATGAGGCAAATTCAAAGGCTAAATTACCATATTGATTAAGCGTAATATTACCGCCCACAATTAAGCCTTGATACGCATCTTTTTCGGTATTCATATCCCTTAATACTAAATTGCCATCAATAGTTAAGTCGTTTGAAACATTCAGCACACCATCGTAGTTAATATACAAACTACCATTCACTGTAACGCCATCATTAAAATTAATGGCATTTGGTTGTTTGAACTTAATAGAAACATTATTCCCAGCGCTTAACAGGCCATTTACAGTTAGAGAACCAAACTCAGAAGCTATGTTTGTATCGTTTAACACCAAGTCTTTATCAAATACAATCGTTCCGGTTCCATTTAGCAATAAAGTGCCATCGTCATAATTGTCTTTTGCGATTTTAACATTACTCATAAAGCTAATGGTGTTTTCCGAGTTAAACTCTACATTTCTTCGCGTTATGAATACCTCTTCTAATATCTGAATGTTTTCAGGCGCCTCAAAATCAATCTTGGTAATTCCACTTAACTTGTTGATAGTTATTGACGTATTCGAAGTTAGTTTTGTTGCATCATATGAATGGTACTCATCATATAGTTCGCCCAAAATGACAATTGAATTAGCCTTTACACTAGCTTCACTACTCATAAAGTCAGATTTAAACTCAATATCACCGTCTGCGATAAACTCAACCCAGTTGTGGTAACTGCCAGAATCGACAACATCGTTTAGTTGTATATTAGAGCTACTGATTAATCTAAGTTGTGTTCTTGGCCAATCAGCCAGTACTAACGGCCTATCAATAATAATATTTTGAGCATTTATAACTAATTTTTTAACCGGAGAGTCAACTGTTGAACGCTCTACAGTAATTGGTTGATTAACATCAAGTTCCAAATCAATCTCTGCAGCCTGCCAAAGAGCGGACAACGCCTCTTCTGATACTGAATCAGCTCTTAAAGTTGATTTATTTAGTATCAAACTATTGCTTTCAACGATATCGTTAGCAAAATCAGCTTCGCTCCACACTAAATGAATACTTTCGAACTGGTGTAAACCTTGAAGCCTTGTTGGGACAAAACCATTTAAGTTGGCCTCAGTCGTAACATGGAGACTGCTGTCCGTATTTCCGGTGATCACAGCATCAATACTGCTCTCAGAGGCATCAAATAATCGTACTCTTAATCCTGCTAAAGAGCGGCCAAATTCTTCTCGGTTTGAGAGCCAAGGATCACCATCAACAGTAATAATCCATTCAGACTGATTGAGCTCGTCGATGTTAGAGATATCATGTTTACCTACCGTTAAATAAGTTGTTAAATATTGCCTTGATTCATCCACCATTTTCGGCTCAGGTGAGTTTACTTCGCCTCGAGCAATATTTTCTGCGCCATGAGGTTGAATATACCCACCACTTCCTGGTTGTAACACACTCAAGAACTGCTGTTTATTTGTTTTATCAATCAATATCACTGAACCTACATTCAGTTTGGGATCCTCAGGATAAACATCTAAATCTAACGGAAGCGAAAATAACGTTTGTAGATTTGCTAGGGATTCGCTGTGACTTGCAGTTCGAACCTGACTGGCTCCATAACAACACTCTGGGTTAGATGTAGGATCCTCAAAGTGATTGCTTGCATCAATTTGTAATGCGTCAAAAGAAACAACATAACGTACAGCTTTTAAACTCGCTTTATCTTCGCCTACATTCATTCCTTGAGTTGACTGAGGGCCAACTCCATACTCACCACATAACTCATCATTGCAACCAGAACTTCTTTCATAACCCGCATTTACCAAGAATTGGACATTTCGAACAATTAATTCATCAGTGTTGATATTAACATCAAGATCATAAACAACATCAGAGAAATGACTTCTATCACGCATTTCGAGAGGAGCTACACCATGCGGAATTTCTCCAGAAGAGTTCACATCGTTGGTTTTCAACCAATCTGTTGATGTGTCTATTTCAATGCGATTGGCATTAATATTAATGCCATACACTGACGATAGATGGTTTGTGACATTACACGTCGCTTCATCGAATAACGTTAAACACTCTTTTGAAATACCATCGAGATAACTTGGTAATACATTAAGTTGACCAAAACCAGTTAGCTTCTGACCTACGTTCAGTGAACGTAGTGTCGTTTCAATTGGTCTATCTTGTCCGAAGTGTGTCATATCACCTCGCACATCAATAAATTCGACTTCTAGTACAGTCATATCACCTAAGGTTAAATCGGTTTGCACAGTCAAGTTAGACGCATCAAGGTGCCCCTGCGAACTTATGCTTTCAATAGTAACAGAGCCATTCACTGATACATTTCCTGCTGCAAGGTATGATTGCAGCGTTAAATCACCCGACACTGTTATATCACTGATAATAATAGGCTTATAGTTAGGGTTCCTACGATTACGAATTCCTATTGTGTCATCATACATAATATCAATGCTTAATTTGACTTGAGAAAATCTAGGTACAATACACACTGTTTCGTCGCTTTCTGGCCTTGGTTGCCAACAATCATCCACAACCTCCCCTGTTTGAAGATTCGTCATATTGATTGAGTTACGATAATCACTGAATAGTTCCAATCTGCGATCACTTCTTTCACCTAAGTTATCAATGAACAACTCAAACATGCCAGGTGGCAAGTCATCATAAAAAGAAACTACTTGACCCTCGTTTGAGAAATATAGATGTTCTGATGAAATATCACTAATCATCATAGAACCTTCAACATTACCCTCAACGTTTAATGTATATTCACCTAGCTCTGTTAACGGACACGTTACAATAAATACGGCAAAATCTGCATCATACTTACCCTCAAATGCTCTTTGATACTTTTCGTCACATTGGATTTGCGCTGTTCCACTGAAACTATAGGTATTATCGAACTCAGGCAACGAACCATGGCCGCCAGTTGGCGGTACTTTAAATCGGATCTGCACAAACTTATCTATATTTGATTCGGTTATATTAAGCCTTGCAACTAGATTATCTTGATTAAAGTCATAAACCTTGTGGTGTTCTCTGATGTATAAACTATTATCACCCTCTGACTTTAAGACCATTAGCTCACCTAGAATGTTAGCATCTCCTTTAACTTCTAATGTATTGCTTGCTACTTTACTCAGCGCTCCTTGTTCAACAGTCAAGTCATTTTCGATAACTAAATCACCAGCTACAAACGCATCAACCCTGCCTCGAATTGTAATTGAGTTGGCAAATACAGTTCCGGTAAATTCAACACTTTCATCCTGCCAAATAACATCGCCTAAACTAATGACTTCTACCACCTTCACTTTAGCGGTATCAGAATACGCACCGAAATGCACTCGAACCTCAGCTTCACCCAAAGCAATTGGTGTGAATCCGCGGTATGAAGGAATAACAATACTTTCATCCAACGACTCGAATACTAAGTCATAGAAATTAGCATCACTAACATCGATCGTGTAAGTACGATCATTAATTGAAACAGTGGCAATTATTGTGAATATTACATCGTCACCATTGCCAGCTAGGTTATGAGTTACAACATCTTGGGCTATATCAATACCGATAACCAGCTCTGGCTTAATAGCGCGGTCGTTGGCATCTGTTGGATCTGAGCCCGATGCAATTTCAATTGCATCATCAATACCATCACCATCAGTGTCAGCATTATTGATATCTGAGCCCCATTGATATTCAGTGCCATCATTAACGCCGTCATCATCACTATCGGCATTATCAATTTTGCCACCTAACTGAATTTCAAGAGCATTTGATAGTCCATCATTATCGTAGTCTTCATTTGCATCTGACACACCATTACCATCACTATCTTGCTTAAGCGGGTGGTAGCCTAATTGATGTTCAAGGTCATTACTGATGCCGTCCCCATCAAAGTCACCAGCTTGAGTTAATAGGGTGAATGTTCTTGCATTTGCAACAAATAATGATGTCTCTTGTATCCTCGCACTCACACTTGCAACAATTTGCTTTCCTTCGTCTTGCTCAGCAATAACTGGTGCAATTAATTCATGAGTTTGTGCATTTACCGCTAGACTTAGATCGTCTGATATGAAATTGAGTTCATTAATCTGATCCCATGTATAGTTATCAGCAAGTGCAAGCGTTAATGTGCTCGTTTGTTCTGATAATAAATATCCCAACGTTTGCTCAGGCAAGCTAAGGTCTGGTCCAGTAAATTCATAATGTGACGCAAATATTGTTTCTTGCGTTTCATTACTCACAATTGCTGTGCCATGAGTACTTAGTTCATAAACAGCACCAAGCGTAAGCGGCTGATTCGGGATAAAGCGCAGTGTGACGTCATCATCAAACGAGAATTCACCTTCAACATTTACACCTTGTAAGCTCACGGTAGGCCACGCAAAACCGCTTGTTAATGAAACAGGCTCGTTAAATTTGACTTCAAGTGGAGTGATATCTAAATCAACAACTTGAACAAGTTTCGTATCGACAACGCGCGCGAGTAATCGGGCAAAGTTCAACGTCAAATCGCTTTCAGCATCAATGTTTAAGCTATTTGCAATATTTGTTACTGATATAATTACTTCTTCAACGGTATTGTTAGTCACCGTAAATGTCGCAGCACCGTTGTTTAGCGCTACAACGAATTGGTTAGTATCATTTGCGAACGTCGCATCACCAGTTACAAATACGTTTACTTCTCCATTTGCTGGCTGACCGTCAATTTCGGTGATCTGATTACCAAATTCGTCGGTCAATTGTAATTGTAAGGTTGCGGTTTCAGTTTGCTCAAGCACGTCTTCACGACCTGAAATATCATTGCTCATAGCTGATAATGACATCACCAATCTCGCCGGAACGTTAGCTGTCACGTTAAGAGGAATATCTGCACTGATTTGATACGAGCCATCTTGTTCTGATTGATAGCTTAAACCAACATCTGCAAGGTTGTCGGATAAACGTGCAAGCACATATTCGCCCATCACTTCGGTGGCTTGGAACTCAATATTCGCTTTTCCGCCTACCAGCGTAATTAACGCTTTTTCACCAACATAATTTTCCCCCTGATAATAAGGCTCAACATGAACATTCGGATCAAACGCAAAATGGAAACCTGGGTGGTTAAATACAAGCGCCACGTTGGCATTAGGTACATTCGTCGCTTTATTACCTGCCGCATCAACAAGTTCAAGCATCAAGTTTGCGGTTTCGTTGGCACGAATTGGCGCGATGTGCTCAACGCGAATTGCACTTGGTTCACCTGGTAATACTTCGAAGCGAACAATCGCAGGTAAGATGTTTGGATAATCTCGAAGTGTCGCTTCAGCAACATATTCGCTAACCACCAGATCCGAAGTATCAACTGAGAAATACGCCACACCATTACTATCGGTTATAACCGAATTAGATATTTTTTGCGCGGAATCACGCTGCGAAATGACTAAATCTACATCTTGTAACGCTACGCTACGATTTGCTAAATCTTTGACCCTAAATGCAAATTCTGCTGGAACGCCGACTTTTGCAAGCGATAAGTTAGCACTGTCAAACTCATCAGTTAAAACAATAGCATTGGGTACTTGTGATAATAGAATAGCATGTTGATCACTTTCCGTAACTTGACCTAGCTTATCGATAGCACGTAATGCAATGTGAATTTGGTCATTAGCTACAGTGGTGAATGGTATGTTAATACTCGCATTCATTGTCTCGCGACATACTATGTTGCGGTTAATATCACAAATTGGCTTTGCAACCTTAAGTTCACCATCTTGATAAATAAGTAAGTCAACTGCTAATTCTCGTAATAAACCATCATCAACTAAATTTAAGTCGATAAGTTTACCATTGAGTTTAGAACCGTAAATGGCCGCATCAGCAAAGCTTAAGTTACTTAGTTTTGGCTGTGGTGCCTTATCTTTCGTAACCGTAATGGATTTTTCAACGCGTGTTTGCTGCCCTTTCGAGTCAACGATTAGTAACGTTAGCGTCTCGTTTTTGTCACTGTTAACACGCAGTGAACGCGTATCTTGAATTGATAACGTTTTATTTATTTGTCGTTCGTTTACAGGATAACGCTTTACAAAATTTGGCCACTGTACTTCGATATAAGCGACTTGAATATCATCCTGCACATTCATTGTAACCTCAAATGCACTCTGTTCCAGAACTGCATTTGGTACACTGATATCATTAACGACTGGACGCTCATCTTCTACCACCTCAACATTAAGACTTGTGCTATTGGTGTTATTTGCATTATCCGAAACTTCTAAACTATAAACATAAGTATCACCCGTGTTTTTTGCATGTTGTTCAATGCGAGACTGCGTATCTGTAAAGCCAGCCCAAATCACTGTGTTGTCACGTTTAAGCAGTGCCAAATTAATTGCACTTCCAGTATCACTAACGTTAAATGCAATACCATAAGGGTATGTGGTAGTAACACGCTTAGCATCATTCAGTGGCGACTCTAAACTGAGCGAGACTTGAGGTACTTCATCATCCAAATGGCGCTGTATTACTGTTGGTTGCGATTCAGTCACGTTGCCATACACATCAATTGCACGTGCTTTAATAAACTGCCCACTTTGCGCTAGCGTGAAATTATTGCGAACAATAAACTCAGGGCCATAATGTTTGCGAATAAGCTTATACGGACCAGATTCATCATCTGACAGATAAAACTCAACTTGACGGATATCTTGTGTCGCATTCTTAACTAAGGCTTCAATTTTTAGCGGTGCCGGTACATAACTTGGGTTACGGTAAAGTAGCTCAACGTTAAAGTTATTTTGCGGCAAGTCTTGGCTATGAAGTAGCATTGTGCGCTTATTACCAACAACTGAGTTACCTATACGGTCTTTCGTTACCGCATGGACTGTAAACTCATTACCATTACGTAATTCTCCAGGGATTGGGATCTGTACGCTAAATGGGAAGTGTTCGCTACGCGCGACTAACGCATCATTAACATAATAATCGACGCTCACAAGATCAGCTGAATGTGCAACAGCGAGGTCAATTGCTTGACCATGCACAAAATGCGTTTTATTAGCTGGTTTAGTCAGGTCTGCAACTAATTGACTTGGCTGTTCGCCACGCCATGCTAACTCGACACCATTAACGCCTAACGCCACCGCTAACTGATCTTTTGAGATAGCAAAGCCCGCAATATCAGCCTTCGCTTGATACATTAATTTATCTGGAGTGTTTGACGAAAGTTTATGTTCAAAGATCTCGTTATCGAGTGCATAAAGTACACTTTGTCCCTTTATTACAACATCTTGCACTTTATTTGAAAGAATCGTTTGGTAGATATTTTCGCTAAGATTATAGCTGCTAAGCTCTGTTCGAGAGGTTAATACTAGTGTATCACCAAGTGTATTAATTTCCTCAATTACCGAGTTGGTCGCAATCACACTATCAACACGCAGTGCAAATTCTTCCATAGGTAAACCAGGATGACTTACGCGATAAATCGTGCCATCTAACGTTGCAACATAGACCTCGGTCGGAGTCGCTTTTAACGCAGTGATCACTTCACCTGCGGCTACAGTGAAGGTATGGCGTTGCTCAAAATCATCTTTACTAATGATAGTTAACTGATCACTTGTTGCAGCATATAGGTAATTTTCATCAGTACTAAACATGCTATTGCTAGCAAACTTACCAAGATGTTGGCTACCACTTAATTGAGCTGTGTTAACTTGATACAGATAACCTGACACTTTATCAAACGCATAGATATCTGTATTGTCGAGTATCAACGCACTAAACTCGCTCGCATATTCACTAGGGAAAAAGCTACGTCTCGCATGATTTGGTAAGCCCGTATATTGCGTTAGTGCATATGTTTTTTCAGCTACTATTGCACTTCCATTATGCAGCACAATGTGCTCACTGCTGCCTTTGTGTTTATTGCTAGTAAACAGTTGACGGTATGGCGCATTTTGATTTTGATTTAACGTCCAAACATCACCGTTATTTGATGTAATGACGCCATTTGATACAAACAGATCACTAATATCGCTTTGAATATTTTCACGGTAAATAACGTATGGCGTTGCTTCATTTAAGCTAATGATTAGTAATTCATTTGCTAAACCATCATAAGCAAACAGTTCATTACCAAGGCTCGAAACGGCATTAATTGCCATGACTGTGAGCTGATGCTGAGATAAACGACCGTTGTCAATACGATATAGACCACCTAGTTCATCAAATGCGATGAGGTGACCATTATGAACCACCGAGTGAGCCACTTCAGCAGAAAGTTCAAAGGATAAATCAACCTCAAGTTCATGATTAAAACGAGTTAGTGTGTCTTGATAAGTCACCCAAATGCCATCGTTCGCTACTACAACCTGCTGTGCAAGCGTACCAGATGGAAGTTGCTGAGCAGACGGCTCTAAGCTATTTCCTTTAATATCAAACACAATAATATTACCAGCATCACTGATTGCAAAAACTTGTTGCTCATATATTGCCAGCGCTTTGAAATCTATCTGACTAGGGTAAATACCCAATATTGCGTAATCATCCTGCCAAGACATAAACGCAATACCTAGGTCTTCTAGCGCAATAAGTAATCGGTCTTGTAACAATTTAGCATCGAGTACATTACCATCGAATTGACTAACAGGGAGGCCATCCTTATACAATTTACTATGGTTTATTGTGTACTGATTATTAGCAATACTAAATTGATACTCAAATGGCGATACCGGACTATCTTTAATTAATTGATATGGTTGAGCAACGGCTACTTGTTTATCAACTTTAGTTTCATTACCTAAGCCATCTTTCAACAGTGCTTCAATGGTGAAGCTATCGATATCATTAGGGACAGCAAATGACACCGGCTCAACACCACTGGCGATAATCGTTCCATTTAAAGTCGATACCTTAAAGTCAGCATGTTGAGGAATATCTGTACTCAATGTAACAAGGCTATTCGAGTAAATTTTATTGCCAACACCTTGAATTTTTGCATCTAAGGATTGACGAAGCGGTACGACCTTAATACCAACCGATTTTTCGATATAGTTATAACTTTGTTCGAAATAGGCGCGAACTCGAATGGTATATGTGTCATACCGGTCGACTGCTGGTACTTTAAATGCTGTGTTGGCATTAACAGAGTTTGTAGTAAAAGATAACAAGTCAACTTTATTGAAATCTTGTAAGGTCACCTCAACATGCTTGAATTGAGACAAGTCAATTCCACTTGCTAACACCTCAAGACTAACCCAATCACCTTCTGTAAACTGGCTGTTGTTTTGTGGGTTTGAGATTAATAGCTGCCCTTGTGGAACTGTATTTTCAAGCACATCTAATGTAAATGGTGCAAACGTGGTTGAACCATTAGATAGGTTAAGTACTTTACTTGTAGTTACTGTAGTCCAACCAGCTACACTACTTTCGGTTGCCATTGAACTCGCGCTACCTTCAAAAGTAAATGGTACAAAAGCCATGGTATTTTTAAATGTAGCGACAGTTGGGACAATTGCCGTATTAACTATCGATTGACTAAGGTTCCAATTCACTTGGTCATTTGTTAACCCTGAATCAGCTGGCATATCAATTTGATACCCATTCGTTATATCACCATCGATATAAATAGTTAATTGCGTCGCGTCTGTAAGCTCATTATTAGCAATAAACAAGGTGTTATCATCCGCCCAACTGCTAATCAAATGACCGCCTTGCGCATTGACAATGGTGAGCTCTGCAAACGACTCAAGAGATGTAAACCCACTAATGGCAACACCACCAAGCTTGCGTTCTACAACCAATGATAAGGCTGGTTTAAGTGCTTTAACAACACTGTATTCAGCAAGTTCATTCTGAGAATGTAACCATAACTTTTTGTTTGTGAAAGTTAGATCATATTGCCAGTCAAGTGCCCCTAAAGATTTATCTTGCTTCAATACATACCAAATTGGTGATTGAATTGGGTACTGAACTTTTAACCAAACTCGACCAGCGTTATCCATGTCTATCGCATGAATAACGCCGAGCTCTTCAAAGTCACCGAGCTTAACGAGTTCTTGGTTCTGATTTAACTCAAACGCATGAACGGCGTTACCCTCTGTAATGTAAATTGTTTCTTGATTAGCAACCAAGCTTATAGGTGAAGTAACCGCATGTTGATAAGTCGTGACACGTTGCCATGACAAACTTTCGTAATCGGCAGCTAACTCAGTTAATTGACCATCAGTGAGTAACCAAAGCTTTCCACGTACAAACACTGCATCTTTTAACTGTTGTGCAGTTTGATAACCGATAAACTCTACTACTCCGTTTCGCGAGAAATGTTTTACAAGCAGCACATTGCCTTGTTGAATTGCGACCAAATTCTGTTCAACTGACAAAACATCGCCATGAATTGCACTTCGCGTGATTTCCTTTCGTTCATTCGGGTCGAACATTGCTATAAACTGCTGATTATTTTCACGATATTCAACGAAATAATGGCCACCAGAGTGATATAATTTCGAAGCGACGGTATTTGGTCTTTGATATACCGTAGTATCGTTTAGCTTGATCTCAAAACCGTGATTTGTACGTTGTTGCAATGTAATTGGCTGATTATTGAAACTTGCAACATCAACAAGATATGACTCCTTGTCGTTGAACGACGCTAGTACATTGCGTGAGCTGTTTACATAATCATGTTTTTGTATAGTAAACTCTTCTTTCTTCTCGTTACCAGATACATCTTTTAGGGTACTGCTCACCTTAACTTGGCCTGACTCAATACCGGTTTGCCAAAGTGCAGATGTCGTGTCCATAGCAAGTGTTTCAGTCGAATTGTTGCTGTCTGTTACGACAACAGTTGACTCGTCTGAATAATCAACCATGCTTTGTGGGCGCTGCCCTTGAATATGCATCGCCAAGCCAGATAGAACATTGTCATTTGGCCACACTTTTACTGCAATATTTTCCTCGAGAGAGTCATCTTTAACCACATTTACAAAGCTACGAGCGACATAGTCCTCGCCTTCTAACGCTAGTAATACAACAAGGTCTTCGCTTGTGTAAGGCATTTTGATTGTTACATTAAAACGTTCTACATCTACATGTGGTTTTACAATTTCAATTGGCTCAGGGTTACGCGGATCAGTTTTCTCAGCACCGACTAAAATTGCTAATGTCGCTTTTTCGATATGGCGCATTAACAGCGTAAGTTCAACTTGCTGTCCTTCTCTCACATACTCACCATTGTTTGGCGAAATAATACGTAGCTCAGGCTCTCCTTTAGTTGGGTCAAATGCTCGCACAGAGACAACTTCAGAGTATCCAATATTACCGTTCGGATCATTTGCTCTCGCTTGAATTGTCACTTGTGACTCTGTCTCAGGCGTAAATTGATACAAGTTTGCTGTTTCAACCGTTTCGAAAGGACCTTCATTAATTGACACTTCAACTTTTTCAACACCGTATTTATCGAATGATTGAATAACCACATCAGCAACTTCTCCAATTGGGAATTTATCATTCATTTTAGGTGTTACAATTGAAACAGTCGGCGGTGTCGCGTCTTTGTATAGCCTATAGCTACTATTGAACGTTCGAGAACCTGCATAATTAAGTTCCGCCTTGAGCACCACACCAACATTTTGTTCAGGTGCAATCTGAGCCAGGCTTGGGTTTACAAAATTTAAAGTGACTAAACCATGGTCAAGCATCTGATGGTATGTTGTTCTATACCACTTGTTATGCAGCATCATTGTGGTGCTATTAACCAGATCAAAATCACCAAACACTTTGAATTGAATACTCGACGCTGACAGTTCTTCGGCTTTCGTTGGTGTTAAGATTGGCTCAGACACGTTTACTTGAGGTTCGATTATCGCGGCACTAAATGGCGCAGTCGCGACATTGTCATTACGATCGGAAACTTTAAGTCTAACGCCAAGTTGCTCAAAAGACTCATCAATAAATAAGCTAAACTTATTGTCACCGATAGACTGTGCGTGATGTACAAAATTAACGCCATCTTTCGCATAAAGCAGCGTGTACCTTACGTCACTTGTTAAATTATCAATAGCGCTTGCTTCAAATTCATAAGTACGACCTCTTGTTAAGGTCATTGCAGGTGTCATTGGCAACTGATCTGCAACTCGCTGTAAACTAATTGACCTTGGAGGCAAACTATCAAACGTAGTGTGACTCAATACTAATTGGCCGTCGATAATCGTAACATTTGTTTTATTGTAATCTTCAACAGTATTTGCGTCGGTGTCACTAATGCCATTTATGACCACCGTATATACTGCGTTATCTTGTAAACGATAACCATTGACAGGAGAGAGTATTAAACGTTTATTTTCAACTGCAACAGTAAAATTATCTGATACATCGAGATGCATTTGAGTATTGTAATCAAAGTTTTCTTTGCTTACCGAAAAGCTTCCCACAACCATGTCATCATTGAACGAAATAGCGATTCTATCTTGTGTGTTAAAAGCAATACTGGTCGACGTCACAATAGGGGCTGTATCATCAATAGCGGTCAAACGTTGTGCAACTTTATAATGCTCTTGTGTGCTCGGTTTAACTATTTCAACATGATACACAGTGCCAGGTAAGGTATTAGGCGTATTGAATACTATGCCTCCCGTAATATTTCTGTACTCAACCTTATTGGAATCTGAAATAGTATCGCCAAGCTCATCCGCTAAAAAGTAAACTTGTATATCACCAGTTAACCCTTTGCCTTTTAGCGTGATTTCATTTCTCTGCGTATCAGAAACTAAATCCGCGCCACGTGCATTATTACTCGTTAAAGTATCTACAGAAATTGCATCTGTGACATTCAACCCAGCTATTAATGACGCTGTTTCTGCCCCTTGATAAGCGGTAATACTATTTACCCCGGCATTGTCAAAATGACGAGTAAAGGTTAATTGAGTACCGCTATTATTCACTTCAAAGTCAGCAGGCAATAGAGTTTGACCGCCCACAACCAGACGCTCTAGTGCAAAAAGTTGATCTCCAAATAAAGTAAAATGCGTTTCACGTCCAGTGATAGTCGTGTTCGGGGATAGGTAATCAAGCGATACCGGCTCATCAGTAAATAGCGGATGCATGGTAAAGGCATTTGGTAAATCAAATACAACCTGACCACCGTCTATATTCTGTTGAGGATACACATGTAGTTCAATCTTCACAGCCGCATTTGCTATAAAACCTGGCAAGTGTGGCGTATAACCAATGAATCCATCAAACACCTCTGTTTGTCCAGCGACATCATTACCATCTTGTGTCACGCTTAAGCTGCTGTTTCGCCACGGAGACTCATCGCCCTTGATAGCGAAGTAAAGTGATTGATTCGCACGTGTAATCAAGTTGGTTTGCGCAGCAATTAAGTTACTAACAATCGTACTACCACATCTTACCTCACCACGAATGAGTCCACATATTTGGTCATCAAATAACATGACATGTGTTGCATTTAGGTCTACGTCGACACTAGCAATTACGTTAGCGTTTAATGCTTGATCACCTATATTAAGGTCCGCAAGTACAAACTGCTCACCATTAAAGTAACTAAGCAGTTCACCATTGATACTTAATTTATTGTTTGTTCCTAGCGATGTAGTAACTGCTAATTTACTCATCTGCCCACGGATCACATGACTTAAATCATAAAGCGCCAATTCTGACGGTGCCATTACATATAGTCGATTCCCCTCAATATGTAATTTTTCTGCATAGGTCGGGATATCAGACTTTATAACAACCTCAGATGCTAAATCACTTGCTCTCAAAGCAACCAGAGATCCATCTTTAATGCTAATAACAAAATCGTCGTAGAAGGTTAATGCTTTATACGCCCCCTCCAGTGTTTGATAACTCTGGCCAGAGATATCGGTTATTAATACTTCGCCATCGGCAAACATCGCGAGTGTATTTTGCTGCAGCACTAGCGCACTGATGGTTTTATCAGTTGGAAGTTGAATTCGGTTATGAAGTGCATAAGCCGCATTATCATTCGCTCGATATACGACAACGGAGTTATCGTCCAACAGAACTGCGACTGTATCTTTTTGTATCGCCAGCAGTTTACCTTTACTTGGTAATGTATGCGTGAACAAGTTGACGTAGCTATTCCCAATGTGCTTATCGATTACCAATTCATCAATCTTCAGCTTAATAATTTGATCATCAAAGCTTTCCATTAATGTAACAGCATTATCGTGTTCACTTGTTGGTACAAAAACGCTTAGGCTATTATCAATTGCGGCGACGTCTGGGTTGTCTTGGTTATGTAGTTTCACAGACAAACCACCAAGTGTATTAGTTGGTAAATCAAACACGACTAAATTCGAACGAATAAACTCAACACCTGTGGCAGGTTGATTATTAATCTCAATCAAGGTATGGCGGTTTATGCCTTCTGCTTGAATTGCTATTTGTTCTGCACTGTTAAATGCAAAAGTGGTTTCGAGCGTATTTACCAATACTTTTTCATGATTAAACTTACCAATAGCAAGAATTTCTGGGTCAGTAATGTAAGTGTAAGCACCATTTAATACATCGTGTTGGTGCATGTTACTTAGTTCAAGACTGACAAGTTTGTTGCTCGCTGGTTTTTCATTAAGTGGCGGTACAATCAGCGTAAGCTTTTCAGGACTATAATATTGAATATCTTCTTGTGGTACCTCTTTTCCTGCAAAGCGGATCTCGCTATCACGGCTGAAGTTTTCACCAAATAATGTTACTTGATTACCACCATTCCAAACCCCAGAATTAGGCACTACGGCAGTTATGACTGGTGAATTAAATTCACTCGCGATAAAGCTAAATTGATAAGGCGCTTCGAGCGTATCGTTAGTGATTGCACGTAATCCTTTGGCAATATTCACCTTATAACGTTTGCCATTTTGCCATGGTGCATCTGACACAAACCTTGCAACTACGCCATCCGTTAATACATCTAATTGCCATTGCCCTGAAACAGGCACTTTATTCAAAGTAACTGTAATTAAGCTGTCTATAAACTGCTCAAAATAGTGAGGTTCAATGTATTGATTAAAACGGATCTCGAGTGCTTGTTCTAAAGAAACATACCCCTCAGTGTCTGGTGTATGGCCAATTACAGCAAAACCATCTGGTGCAAAGCTTTCAATGCCTCCACCTGTTCTATGGTACTTACTACCAACAGGTACAGGACTTTCAATTCCTTGACCTTTACTATCTTGAAGATAAGCCGTTGTTGCAAATAGAGTAAGATTGTTCACCGCAATATCAGTAACAGATCCCATCACACTGTAGTAGTTATAGAGTGCAGGGCTTATATCAAATCTTCCTGCTAACCAATTACTTATATTAAACTGCTGAAGGTCACCATGACCTGCCGCCACATTCAAGATGCTGCCTTGAAGCAATAATTTATCTGCAGAGATATCACCATTGCGTAACAGATAAGCCAAGTTTAGATTATCTAACCCGTTACCAGTTGCTTTATCAATAGCTACTACGGTCGCATTATTGCCTGTAGCAACAAGGATAATTTCATCCAAAACGATAGCGTCAGCAATTGGTAAACGTTTACCTAGCTGATCAGTAACTTTGATACGCTGTTCAATTGTGAAATCACCTGAAGCAATATCTACCGAGACAAGCTCTCGACTGGTTGATAACACTAACCATAGATCAACACCATCAACAATCGTTTTGCTTACAATCCCTTTAAGCACTGCACTGCTAATAAACCCAATTTCTTCCAGCTGTGCGTTATCGCCAATAGTATAAATAGCAAGACCAGCGTTAGTTGCAACAAACAATAAATTATTTTCGATAATTAAATCATTAATCGAACCTCTTTGTTGCATAACAGACATCAATTGTGGTTCTGCTGGTTGAGAAGTATCAAACCAAAATAATTGATTACCACCAGCAATGAATAATTGATTATTCTGAGATGTAATTAAACTAAAACCTGAAGGCGGTAATTGACGTGAGAAATGATATTTTTGAACATCATTGCCAAGCTTCTTTTTCAGTATATTGATTACTACAGGGTCATTTACATCGGCAACTAACAATTGCGCTTGTTGCGTCTTTACGCTCGCCAGTTTGTTGCCGTCACTATCATAAGGTGCATACCCGCCACCTGAAATCGCATACAACAAGCTATCTCTTGCGAACAAACCTATTAACGGATTATTGTCATCTCCTTCGGTCGCATAAGTTGCTGTTGCTTGGTCTGCATAGAAATACTCTACTGGCGACACTGTTATGTAGTCTGTGAGTTGAGGATTAAATGCACTTACTGTTGCAGGGCCAAAGTTACCTGCTGGTACTAATCCTTCAGCAAGGTTTGCTGAATGAACTCGTACATTATTGAGCGGTGATCCATTTACTTCAAATTGTGTGCTTGGTGTAAAACCAAAACCACGAAGTTGCAATGTGTTACCGCCCTGTGGGGGACCGGTAGCCGGATTAATATCTTGCAGTACGAGTTTCGGTAATACAATTAATCCTGCAATAACTGTGTCTTGTCGGCCTAGCTTTGAAACGCTTATCGAATAAGCCGTTGCAACATCAATATTTGGGATTTTATCAAGCTTAAAAGTGACTTGATTATTATCAACACTTTCGATGTTAGCCCCATCAATAAGCATATCACCAACATAAATTGTCAACTGTGCAGAGTCTCTTCCGAACCCCGAACCCGTTAACTTAACTAGCTCCGTACCGTCTGCATAGAAGTAATGATTAGATGTGTTTTCACTGATACTGACACGTTCAATTTTATCAATATCAATAGCAACTACATTACTATACTGATACGTGATCTCAGATGTCGTGCCTAGTTTTTCACCGTTTATGTTTAATAGCTCAGCATTAATAATCACCGTCACGGGCCCTGAACTATTAAACTCTGGCATTGCAAAGCGAACTTTAGCGCCAGTCATGGTATTAATACCTAACGGAGAAACCCCATAAGTATTGTCTTCAAACTTTACATTAATTTGCGACTTTAAATGTGCTTCATCGGTGTTTATCAAATTATTAAAATAAAGTTCGATGTATTCTCCCGGCCCAATATCAGCATTTACCGTCGGTACGAAATCGCTTAGCGCGAGTCCTTTGGGTAAAATTTGTTCTAACCCTTGCTCTGTTGCTAAGTATTGTGAACCATGTGATTCCAGTAGCACACTCTCAACACTATGTTGCTCAGCATAACTCACCACAAATACATTAGATTCTCGAGACAATTGGATGTATTGGTCACCTAATGTAATCGCCCCACCTTGCTCCGCCAACAACATACTGACTGGCCCTTGTTGGTATTCAAGGCCTGCTAATCCGTGTAACACGTACTCTGGTACAGCTCCTAGTGAAGTGAACTGAACCAATACAATATCCGCTTGGCGCTGCAATAACACATGCAAATCACCATTAACCCATTGAACTTGAAGAGGTTTACCAAGCAACTCTCCAGAATCAAAGCGCAATACAGGAAAACCTAAAGGCGCAGCATAAACAGGAGAAGTTAAGTCAACAAAGCGTATATATCCTTCAGCTAAGTCTGAATAGCTAGCAATTGCGAGTACGTTATTCGCTTTCGACAACGCTATATCACTCACATGATAATCTGAAACTGCTAACGTATTTAAAATAAATGGATTAGCTTTGTCTGAAATATCAATAACAACCACACCGGTGTTCTGTACCGATACAAATGCAACCTTATCAACAAGCTCGATTCCAGTAACAGGTCCTGATAATGGTAACTGGCTTAGCCTTATTGGTGACATTGGCAAGCTCATGTCATAGATTTCAAGTCCGTAATCTAACAAATAAGGGTTGTTAATGGCTGCTTGCGCTCCGCTGTGAACACCCACAAATAGGAAGTTTTCACTTTCAACCATTGCGCCAATAGACATAGGTGGATAGTTAGGCAAATCAATGCGCGTTCCGCGCTCTAACATATAGTTAAATTGACCTAAAAGAAGTTCTTCATTACCGCTAATTAAAATCACATCATATTGCCCGGGCTGTACCACTTTTGGCAATCTGAAACGAATTAAGCTCTGTGAAACAACGTCATCTTCTAAGTTGAGATTGTATTCACCATCATCCATTTCTTCAGTGTATAACTCATTACCTAATTTATTACGTAATAAGATTTTATCTCCAGGTAAGAAAGTCGATCGATTTGACTCAATATTTAATATGTAGCCACCTTCAACCGGCCCTGACGTTTTAGAAAACTCGAATTCAGTCGCGTTGTCTATATGGTCTGACACCACTACCGCACCAACTAGTTCGCTACTGAGGCCGTTGTTTTCTACTCTAACTGTGTATTGACCTGCTAGGTTTTCCCTAAATTGTAATCCCGTAATGTCGGTTATCAACATGTCAGAATCTAAATAGCTATCTAAAGGGACGTCATTTAGGAACACCTGTGACTCATTGGTAAATCCACTTCCGTAGATGCGTAATTCTCCAAGATCATTTGTACGGAATAAGTTTCGTGATAAGTGGGATATATCAGGTCGAGCGGCATCAATATAGCTAAATGATGCCTCAAAAGCTGCCAATAAGCCTGTTCCTCTGGCATTATTAGCCGATTTAATATTCAATGTATATCGTTGTTTATCAGATAGTGCTGCATTGATCAGAAGAGTGCGTGACGCTCCTGCTTCAGGGCTAACTCCAACCACTGTTACATCAAGAGATTCACCAGTGCTTTCATCAACTAGTGTCGCGACAACCGAATCAACTGCAATTGCTTCGTTAAACGTAATTGTAATTGCTTCGTCTTTCGCTAACTGCTGAGACTCAATATTACTCGACTTAACAAACGAACCAGGCAGTTCATATGCAGCAACGCCATTATCACCTTGTGCTGTTAGCACGCTGACATTATTGACAAGCCCATCATAGATTTGCGCATTAGTACCCGCAGACACAACAACCGGGTTATTTATATCTGTTACATCATAAATAACAATGCCACCTTGTTGCATTGAGACAAACAATAAGTTGCCATATACATTTACTTTGTGTGCACTGCTCTTTCCAGATTGCAATTCTTCAGGGATTACAATAAATTTCTCAACTTCAACTAATTGTTTATCGACAATAGCAAGACCGATTTCACCAAGAGCAAGTACTAACTTACCTTGGTGCTCGGCAATATCAAATACATTTCCCGGTAGCAATAACTCAGTAACTTCTGATGGGCGGTATAAATTAATAGCCTGAATCTTATTAGGGTATATGCCATTTGGGGAGGTATCTAAATTAAACAGATCAATTAGAGGGCATTTTTCTCCCGGTGAACTTACCCTGCTACCGCTATGACCGGCAACAAAAAGTCTGCCATTATCAGTTAACAACAGTTTATTATCGCTTTCTATGGCAATACTGTTTTGTATAACAATAGGGTCATCTTTTGCGAGCATATTAACCGAAAACATTTGGCGCGATGTGGTTCCACCTGGAACCCACGAGCACTCATCAGGAGTGTCTGTTGCTGACGAACTGATACCAGTTGCATAAATACTGAAATCGCTTGACGAAGTCGCAACCGTTAAATCACCCGCTCCAGTGTAAGCTGAATGTTCCCTAACAACAATTGGTATAATCGATGCATCATCAGTATTGACGACCCTAAGGCCTATAGGTCCAAAGCCACCTGTAACAACGGTGTCACGTTTACTACTACCAATATTAGCTAGTTCAAACGATTCAATATTTGCACTATCAGCGCTCATACCAAGGGCTATCGCTTCATGGTAACGCATGAAATTCTGTTCAGAAGGCGTTAAAGGAATTTCTTCACCTGTAAGAATGGACGCATTTTGTTTTCCAGAAAGTAGCTTATGTGTAACAAACTCCTCAAACTCGTATTGCTGGTACTCACCGTTAGGTGTTGTAGCGGTAGTGCCCGCTACGACCAATTGATTCGGATTATTCGCATCGACTGAATAACCTATGTTAGGTAAAAACACTGGGACTTGTGCAATAGAAGCACTCGGAACTCCCAAATTAAAATAACCACTGCTTGTGTAAACCATATTCGCAGTGGATAGCGCTGCTAAGTCGTAACTACTTGCGGCAAATAAATCAATCGCACTTTGTTTTTTAAGACCATAGCCAAGCTGTACGTCTGTCTCAATACGGTGGGCATTATTTCTGCTTGAAACGGTTATTGGGTGCTTACCCGACATATTTGGTGGTGCTGTGAAGGTGAGTTTATTGCTACTAAGCACTTTTACATCTTGCGCAGTGACATTACCAACTTTGATACTCGTTCCATCAGATACACTAGTACCCGGTTCAAACCCGCTACCAATTAATGTAATAGTCTCTCCGCCTTTGTAATCTGTCCACAGAGGTGACACAGAGTCTGCACTCAACACACCGTCAACAACAATTGCCCCTTTTAGGCTCAAGGTATACTGCGTACCTTCGCCTGTTATTATCATAACCAAATCATAAATACCCGGTTTAGGCAGTGTTGGCGTAACAAAACTCAATGTATTTGCAGGGTTTTCTACCGAAGCATGATTAATTTGCAGGTCTGTAACTGGTTTTTCGCCGATAAAGATAGAAATATCTTTGTTTGTTAATAACCCTAACACCGATAGCGAATGCTGCTTTTGCTCACCCGTTAAAACTCGGCGTGGCAACAAATCAAACAACGAGTAATTCTCAATTTCTTCGTTGATATACTTAAATCTCGTTACAACATCATTTTCGAGAGACGCTATTTTAAGGTAATTATTATTAGGCAACGGTTTAACACTCGCTAAGCCACTTTTCACTACAATATCAAACGTATCATTAACCGAAAGCTGTGATAAGTTTGGTGATATTGAGATGTCATTATTGGTAATTTCAATATCACTTGGGATAACCTCGCCATTAATGTTTCGTGCAAACACAAAATCATTATTTTTGTCGTAAAGGTCTATCGCTTTATTGAAAGAGACAACCACGTTATCAAGCTTTTCGTTGATGTAATGTGGTAAAGGCTGAACTCGAATGACTCTTAATTCGCTATCTATATAGCGACCAATCATATAGTTCGACTCGCTTTTGAAAGACTTGCTGCCTGCCGTATACAAGGCATAATTAGAAGTTGTGAGCACGTAAACTGGATATTTAATCGCTAACTTTCCAGCCGTTGGTTTGATGTTTTGAGCATCCGCTACATTTAAACTCACCACGCCAGACTCGCCAGTAGCTAAATGCAGAATATTGCCCTGTATAGCGACATCATGTACTGCTCCATAATTCACAAGCCGAGCTATTAATTTCGGCTGATAAGGGTTTTCAATATCAATTATTGCAGCACCTAAAGCCCCCATTGCCATATAAACTCGCGTTCCATTAACGGCTAAATGAGAACCAGGTAAATCAATCGAAGCAACGTGTTTCAGCCCCAATTCGGCATTGTGTTGAATAATGTCTAGCTGACCACTTTTAACACTTGATGTGTCAAGAGTTTGCGAAGCAAAATTGTATTTACCGGAAGCAACAGCAAAAAACTTACCTTGTTGTAACTCTAATTCTGCAACATCTAACGCATCGAACTTGGTTTGATAAGATGCCGCAGAATACAGTTTAGTGTGTAAATGACTATCTAATATCTGTAACCCTGAGTCTCCAGCGGCAACATATACTTGATTATTTTCAGCTCGAATACCTTTCGCAAAGTTCGCACCTAATGCAAGAGACTTAACCAATTGAGCTTGTGAGATATCAAAACTATTTACTGCAAAAACAAAAACTCGTGCTGAGTCTTTGATCGGCGCACCATCTTTATCCAATAATGCCGCAGTTACGAATAATCTATCGTTATTTCGTTCGAAAAAGCCATTAATACCAAGGGCAAAGTAATTTGATGGTAGCGCATAACGTGCGACTAAAGCATTTTCACCTCGTTCTGCCAATGATAAATCCTGAACAAGGACACCTTTCGGCCCAGCAGCTAAGAACAAATAATTATTAGACGGATCAACCTCACTGTCATAAATTATTCCTTCACCCTCAATCTGCAACTCGCTAGGAGTGCGGTATTCAAACGCAGATTCAAGGGTAATATTGCGGCCATCTGAATACGAAACAGTTACATCACTTAGGCCCAGTCTGCCTGCAGGCACCGTAACTATTAGTTTACTGTTATCTACAACTCTTATGTCTTTTTTCGGAACAGGTACATCACCAAATTTAATCTCTAGCCTTTGAGAGCTAGGTTCAAAGCCCTGACCTGTAATTGTTACTTCAGTACCACCATTTACCGAACCGTAATTCGGCACGACTTTACTCAAAGACAAAGGAGCAACATAGTGAAGTGCGCCAATGTAGAGTTTGCGATATTCACCATTGATAACACTCAATGAACTGATGCCTGCGTCATTACTAGGCGCTTGTATCGTATACTGACCGTTTGTCTCATCAAACGCAGTAACTTTCGCCACTTTACCGCTCACTAAAAACTCAAGTCCCGGTACTACTTGGTCTAATGTGATTGTCACTTCACTGCCGCGTGTTGAAACACTTGAAGGGAAAACTGAAACTAACTCGGGCTCTGCCGTGTCTTGTGAGTAAGTTGTGAAATTGACAATATAGTCAACTAAACCTTGGGCTCTATAACTATTCGCTTCACTTGATAGTGTTAATCGATAGTCTTGGCCACTAGCTAGGTTTTGTTTTGGCGTAACCGTGAGTGTTTTGCCTGCAATAATATAATCAAAGGATACATCAGTGCCATCAGCACTTCCTTGAACCTTCTCAAGATTAACGAATCTATTAACAAACGCTTGTTCTGATAGACCATTTAAATTAATTACTTTACTGAAGTTTAATACCAGCGAATCATCAATATTAAACAGACCCATAGGGCGCGGGTAAGAGTCAATAATCTCGTTAATCTTAAGGTCGATTAAACTAAGTTTACTGCCGTAATCACTCTCACTATAAACGACTGCAATGCCATCTT
Organism: Pseudoalteromonas sp. XMcav1-K; assembly: GCF_044005875.1. Classification (NCBI taxonomy): domain Bacteria; kingdom Pseudomonadati; phylum Pseudomonadota; class Gammaproteobacteria; order Alteromonadales; family Pseudoalteromonadaceae; genus Pseudoalteromonas; species Pseudoalteromonas sp. XMcav1-K. The sequence goes on from NZ_JBIPJE010000042.1 coordinate 36,107, forward strand.
TTGATACATCTAAACCTTCAGATTTGCACTCACTTTCACATATTGTAACGCCGTCTAAAAACTTAATGCCTTGATTACGAGACGCGTCAAAAATTATCACTGAAGAAAGGTTAGTTTTATCAGTTTCTTCTGTTTGCTCTCTCAATAACTCATCGAGCACCTCTTCAGCAAGGCTGTTCTTTGGAGGTACAAACAACTGATATGCTAAAGTTTCAGAAACAATATGTGTTTTTAAACCTTGGTATTGATTAATCTGAAAACCTAAATCAGTAAACTTAGCTACCAGTCTTGGCTGCAGATTAATTAATTCCCAGCGTGAAACTCGCGACTGAGTATCAATGACATCGCTCGATAGTGGGGTTTTTTCAAATAATCCACGGAAATTAACAGAATCAGCTAAAGCACTACTCGGCCCCATAATATCAAGGTAGTAAGTTGTGATTGGGTTTTCTGCTATTGAAATTGCTAGTTGAGTGCCAATTGGTTCAACATGCTTTATAGGTTTTGGCCCTTCAAAAACTCGACTGACAAATGGTTCATCGGCTCTCGAAATATTGACAAAAACAATGGTACTGTCTGTCACCACAAGTAACAGTTGGTCAATTACTAAGAACTGTTTAATTTCTTGTTTAATATCTATTGGTAACTTAATGTTGCCAACGATGCCACGATCAACGCTATCATCTGATGCAAAATTCGCCTTATCGAAAGCCAGCAAATAAGTACCGTTTTCATACTCTAGATCAATAAATGGATAATCTTCCGCTCTTGCAACAGCATAAACATATGAGTTCGTAACTTGGAGCATTTCGGCATTAAGCGTTTGCGGCAAATCATAATAGCCCAAACCATGCATCGGCGCCGCATCATCTATTTTTGCTTCGTCATACTTAACTAAAGATAACCAACTCGGCGCATAGTAGTTCCTAACATAAGATTCATCGACTACTTCTGATGGCTTTAAGCTGTATTGTGGATTTATTCCATCACCCAAAACATAAATAAGATTCTGAGCCTCATCAAATCCTACGCCCTTAATTTTGCCTGGTGGTAGCTTGAGCGCATCAATTGGTTTATCACTATCTCCGTTGTACTTTTTAATGTCGTCTAGTGAAAACACCGGTGACGTAATTAAAGAACGAGTCTCAGATAAATCGCCATAGAATAATGCTTTTGCTAAATACGCCGTTTTTCCTTGGGAGTTTGTAACTTTTAGGTCAACAAAACCACGGAAAGATTCACCAAAGTTTGGAACAATTACACTTAGTTTCGTTGCGCTTTCGACGGTTGCATAATTACCGTCAATCTTAATCGATTTCTGTATATCGGGATCATCGTGACGGATAAATGTCATCGTCATATCTGGGCTAAAACCATAACCGATAACTTTTACATGGTCACCCTCACCTCGTTGACTTGCTTTAATAGTAGCTGGGCTGACGAAGGATATTGCAATTTTATCAGTATACGTAAAAGCACCTGGATACACTGTTTTTATACCTTGATCTTCGAGCTCGATCGCTGCAGGTCCAGATACATTTGGTAACGTAGTTATTTGTAATTTAACTTGTTCATCACCTAAGCGATCAAATGAAACCACTTTATGTTCTATTCCGCCTAATTTCACCTTAACCGAATCAGTTACATTTTTGATGATCATGGTGAGCGAATCACCGCCAGAAGTGTGACCCCAAGATGGTGTTAACGACAATAATTCAGGCTTATCTCCATTGCTACTATTTCCAGTAAAAAAGTCAAAAACATAATCACTACTCAACTCGAAGCCAGTTACCGCTTGCAAGCCCGCTTTGAGCGTTACATAGAAGCGAGTGTTTGGATTTAATAACACACCGTCCTTACTGCTAAATGTAACTGTTGTGTAATCCGTTGCTTCGTCCAATTGTTTAAATGAGAGTTCAAACTGACTTGTTAAATCAACGCCAAGTGTCGGGTGGCCCTCTCGTACTTCTAAGAAACTACCAAGGTCAGTTTGCGGCATTAATGCCGTTGATAATCGGATATGGCCTGTAAGGCCTTCTCGAGGATTATAAATAGAGCCAGATTTAGGTTCATGCTCAATCACAGTGAGAGATGGGAAACTAATTCGATTGAAGCCTTTTTTACCGCCGGCAACAAGCATTTTGTTGTCAACAAGCTGTATATCAGTTACTGCAAAATCTGTACTTTGTGCCTCTTTATTAATCAACACAGGCTGCATTGAATCACTTCTCATCGCTAAAAGACGATTCAAGTCAACAATTTCAATAATGGTTTTAACCGGTACATGTTCTTGGTCTAGGTAGAAAGTAGATACGTAGGCTTTATTTCCTGAAACAGCAACATTAAACGCCCCTGCAGAAGTTAAGTTCTCTTGTGCCGCTTCGATTGCGTGCGACGCGATAAACTGAGGGTTGTTTGGATCTTCAAGCGATACAATATGAAGTGCTCCAGCCCCCTGCCAGGAACCCGAATCTGCAACATATAAAACGCTTCCCTCAATACTGAGCCCTGTAGCGGAACCTGCAGTGTCTAAGGTAGATACAATAGGTAAATCTGGGCGTGTAATGTCAACGATCACAATACCTTGGTACCCTGCGGCGATTACAGCATAATTCTGATAGATAGTTACATCTGAAACATATCCGTCTGGCTTTATAAAATCGACTCTGTACGGATTTTCTATATCCGTAATATTGAATACTTGAACACCACCTAAGCCATTTGCAATAAAAGCCAAGTTGCCTGAAACTGCAACAGCATTTGCGTCTTTGTAAGGTAAATCCGCATTGCCCGATAATAGGTAAGGTACTCCAAATTGATTATCACCATTTTTCTTAGTAAACAGTAATAATTCACCAAACGCAGAGTAATGGTCTTGAATATGAGAATCTGACGAGCGTTCAGAAATTAATGCGCTAGTAAACCTATTACCTTCACAATCCGATACACATCCAACTCCGACTTTACTAGCCGCAATCAGACCATCTGCTGCGGCTAGACTTGAAATTGTGCCTGTTAATATTTCAACATTAGCATTGATCAGCGGCGAATAAACAAATCGTTCGCCATTTTCGGGGGCTTCATTCCAATTAATATAATCAGCGAGGAAAAGTCCCGTTTCATTTTTTATTTCTGGAGATTCGGCGTGCATGTATGGAGCAAATATTGGTAAATTCACCACTGGTGATACCGTCGACCAAGCACCCACTAGACTTTGCTTTGCACCATATTGTCTATATTGTGCAAGTGCGTTGTAATGTACAGTTTTAGCTAGAGCATTAGCTGTGCTTTTTGGGCTAAAGTAGACTTTTTCACTAATTGGATGAGCAACTAAATGCGTTGTCTCCTGTGCTACTGTGTGCTGACCTGTAATAATACTGGTTACAACCCTAACTCGTTCATTCTTTAAGCTTTGAGATGTTAAAATATTACCGTCACTGAATTCAGTCCAATAAACAAACTGATTATGTTTAGGTTCACTTACTTGGTAACCAAGATCGGCAAGCATTTGGTCATCTCGAATCAGTTCACGCTCAACCTGATATAGTGTTATCCATTGGTTGTCATCATTTTGATACTCTCTTAACCATGTTTGTTTTACTAATCGCTCACGGCTGCTGCCATAGTCTTTAAAAGTCACAAAACTAATAGTCGCGTTTTCGGTATCAAGAATCTCGCCATCGAGTGGCGCCAGATTAACAACCTCCGGCTCAACAGTATCATCTAAAATCCCTACTTTAATGACTTCTGAAAGGCCTTGCTGATCTAATTTATCAAATGCAACCGCCTGTATATTAATACCTTTTGCATCAACAGGTGGGTATAAACGTGCTTTAAATATATTTGAATTTGGCTCAGGTTGGTAAATCACTGCGGCTGGTTTATCGTTCATTAAGAACCTTACGCGATCAACACCAAAAACACCAAGATCATCTTTTACGCGCACAAATACATCAATTGGTTCGCCTGAAATTGCAAAGCTTTGTTGCTGACTAGGTTGAACGATATATACTTCTGGCGGTTGATCTGCCATAACAGTAAATGCAAACGCCGAGCTAAAATCACTTTCTTTGCCATACGTATCAATCGCTTTTGCACGGAAGTAAATAGTATCTCCTACGCTCAAGTCGCGACTTGACTGCTCAAATGTAAAGGGGGCAGTACCCGATAACCCAACTTCCTCGTATGATTCGATCGTGTCATTATTCACCGAACGATACAAAGTAACTGATTCAACACCCGACTCTAAATCTGAAGCGTGAACATTTGCGATAAAGTCTCGACCAACCGTAACTGATTGTTGATTATCTAGAGCGATGCCGCGAGTATCGAGTAAAATAATGTTATTGATATCAGGAGATGAATTTGCTCGTAAAAGAATACCCGTGCTTTCTGCTGCAGTATTTCCAGCACCATCAGAAGCAATGACGCGCACTTGAAGCTGGGCAGCTTCACTTTCATGTTGATTTAATTGTTGTAACTTCGGAAGCACAAATTCGCCATTATAAGGCGGTATCAGTGAGAAGTTTTGGCTTATTATATCGCTGTTGGCAATGACTCCATCGTTATTGAAATCATATACTAACTGTGTATTAACACTCGACACTTCAACATTATCAGTTGCATCTACGGCATATTTTAATCTGCCTTGCTCTGTAACAGTAACACCCTGCTGCGGATTAATAATCGAAATAATAGGAGCTGTAGTATCTTTGCTGACATGTAATTTAGTTTTATTGCTAAAACTAGTACGTGCATTTTCCTTTCTATGCTCCGTAACTGTCGCTAGCAACTCGATGTCTTTACCAGTTTGACCAAACGGGATTTTAAAAACAAATTCGTATGGGTATTTACCATCTGATAATGTTAAATCACCACCGACTAAACCTTTTACCTGTAGTGATACATTGTCAATACCAACATCATCTGACGCAACAACTTGAGTCAGGACAGTTTGTCCTTCAATGTAATTTGCATTATTTTGTGGAAATGCTATTTCTGCTACAGGCGCTTGGTCTGCCACGATTGGTAATGTGATTGACTCTTTAGCAAGATGATTATCAACATCATTATATTTTTGGCCGTATGAATCTAATGCCTCAACATCAATTCGAATCGTGTCATTGTTCAGCTCGGCTTGCGTAGGTGCATAAAATGAAAATGTATACGGGCCTTTCTCAAAACGTCGTGATTCAATTAATTTGTCTTTGTTAAATACGGATGCCCTTACATATTCAATTTTTACATCATCTTGCGCGTGAATGTTAACCGAAACTGGTGCTCCTTCAACGATTTTTGACTGCAAATTAGGTGATACAATATCAACAACGGGTCGCTGATCGATATTCACTTTAAATGCATTTTCAACTTCATATTCATTGCCATTTGCGTCTACAGCTCTAAGTTTTAACCACACAAAGAAGGTAACATCTGTAAAGTCAGATATAGTTGGAAATTGAGATTGTATGTTCGCAAGTGTATCAATTTGAAAAATATGATCATAAACAGGTGTGTCTATATCATTGGTAGTAATTACATTGTGATCTTTAGCCGGAATATTGGAAATTGTTCGGATAGGTGCATCATATGATAACGCAGCTATCTCTTGTCCATTCTTAACTGCTGTTAACCTTTTAAATAGCTCAAATTCGCTAACTTTGACGTTATCATAACCGGTAAATTGTGTTTTTACGCTACTTGCTTCAACAACACCAAATTCTACTTTAGGATACAAAATTGCTGCAGATGGTTTGATGTTATCAGGTACGACATTCAATACAACTTCATCTTTGTTGAAGTCATTATCTAAATCGGTAACAACAGATGACAGCGCAATAATTTGCTGGTCTTTAGTTACTTGCTCAGGCAACTTGTAATAAAAATCGAATACTTCAAGGTATTCACTATCTTCGCTTGCATATATTTTTGCGATTTCTTCGCCGTATAACTTTTCATATTCATCATAAATTTCAGCAAGCTTCAGTTTATCTACAGAGCTAAGTGTTTTATCAGTATCACCATTGAGGTAATTAATTTTTACCCCATTAAATTTGGTAACAATATTTGAATCTTCAATCTTTCGATCATCTGTTACAACCACGCGCGCTCGCAGATTGAATGCACCAGTTACAATAGATTGTGAAGGTGCAGGTGAAACAATACGAATTCCCGGCTTTACATTCCCCAAAGGATGAACAAAAAATTCAATGACAGCTTTTTGATTTAATACATCAAAAACCGTTGTTCGATATTGTTGGGTTTGTTCATGATTAAATACTAAATCAACACTAACATTTTCTTTGACTGTATTGCTTTGATCACAGGCTGTTGCATAGTCTTTTTCAAAGACTAACTCTGTGCTTCCATTAGGTAATAATCGTTCAACTTGCAATCTTGACAAGCCTGTATCATCAAGAAGCGTCAAATCATAGTTAAAATTAGCCCCATTTCTTACCCAAAACTCACCGTAATTTAATCGACTTTTATCAGTAATAATGTTGTGCGCGCCAAACTTAATCAAATCGATTTCAGGTAAATTATTTTTTATAACTGGGTAATACTGCGAAATACTCGAAACAACTCCTTCAGAGTCTGTGAGGTTTACGGAGAGTAAAATATCATCGTTAACTTTTGAGCTCGTTGGCACATTACCCAATAAAGTAAAGTCTTCACTAAATAGTTCAGGGTATTTTGACGCTACGACCTGATCATTGATAAAGAATTCAATTTTTTGCAGCCTTTTCGCATCATCTGCAAAGCTAATATTCCAATCAAACTTTTCGCCTGCCTTAAGTCCGTTTAACTGTGTTGGTGACATCTGTTCAGAAGTCAATGAAGTTGTGCTTTCAGTTATCAACATTGTGCCAATCTGAGGCATTGAGTGGAAAGCGTTGTCTTGCCTCAAATAATCTAAACCGACACCAAATACCGCAATATCTTGTCTATGTGCATAAGGTGGTAAAACCAATAAATTAATTGCACTATTCAGTGCTTTTTTATCATTGCCAAATGCATAGCTAGGGCTAAATGCAACCCAAGAGCGACCTTGTTCGGTATTAAAGATAAGGCTACTTTGGTAGTTAGAGTCTGTTAATCGAACTGGATTGTTTGGTAACGGGTAGCGATTGTGAGCTGGTTTTGTAATTGACAACTTATTGAAATAAGCAAATTCATTTACTTCACTTATAATTTCAAAATCTAGACTGTCAGCTTCTAAATCCAATAAGTTTATTTCTTCATTAAAAGCATACACTTGAGCTTGGTCAATCGCCATACAGGCATCTGCACGTTTTGGTGATACTTTTACTTTGAACTCACCTGAAAGATTCGTTTTAAATACCAATTTTGCATTACTCTCTAATTCATTAGAAAGTGCTTTTAACTTGTTCCCTTCAAATTCCAACCACGGCTTATCACCAACAAATACGCTAAATTCGCCGCTATCAGTTAGCATATCCATTTCATAAGTTAAACCACTGGCTATCTCGTTTTGTTTTTCAACTTGGTAAGAGAGTTTTACTGAATCAACGAGGTCATCCGACATTAGTACCAAACCAGCAACCACAGGCTTAGATTTAGGTGCGTAATCATCACTTATTAATGCGTTAACAAATACATGTTCACCTATAAGCATTGGCTGTGGTGATGCAGCATCGAGCACTAGTTTTGCAGGCTTATCTTGTTCAATCTTAATTGTTTGTTTGACTTGTGATTGATTGTTCAACCTATCATTTGCAACTATTGAAAGTTCAACTTCCTTACCTTCGCTAGGGATTGGGTTGAATTGACTAAAATCAACGTAGATTCCAAGGTCTTTTGATGTAAATGTGTCATCTATCTGTTGCGATTGATGTAAAATTTCATCTTGGAGTTTTACCTCAATAGTTGACAAACCTGACGCATCCTCAACGTCGATGTGTAACGTTACTAACTCATTCTGAGTTACGGTTGGTAAAGGTGAAACAACATTTATGTTAGGCCCTTGTGTATCAGGCAATAACGTCACTTTTACATTGTCGCTACTTCCTTGATTTGCCCCACCATCAACTGCATGCAGAGTAAAATCATAGTCAACAGCCTCAAGTCCCCAAAAGCTGCCCGGAACAAACACGATACCATTCACTTCAGCTTTTACTTGTTCATGAACAATACTAGTGCCTATGGTGATCGGGTTTTCAATTTCGATACGTTCTATTGAATCTTTACGAACAAATGAAAACCATTCCAATGTATGCTTTTTACCTTGACTATCGATAAATACAGGCGTGACGTCATCAATGTGAATATCATCAGTAACAACAGCTGACACCTCAAAAGATTGACCTGTTTCCAAGCTAAACGCGACATTTGGTTTTACTACACTCACAATTGGAGCATTACTGTCTTGTATTACTCGCAGTTTTATTTCTTCGGTAACAATCTGAACACCATCATTAACGGAAACAACTAGTTTAAGCTCGTCTTCAGACACATTAGGCATATTGAAAGAAGCTAAATATTGCGCAGAGCCACGATCCGAGCGCATAGTACCATTGTCGACTTCTTTCCCATTCTCAAAAAGTTGCCATTTCGCGCTGAACGTGCTGTTATCTGTTATGTACGCCAGTACCTCAACTAATTCACCTTCAATATAACTGCTACCAGTGACAGGATGCTCAATTACTAAATTTGGAATCGGGTCTTCATAAACGTTAAAATCCCAAACAACATTATTTACATTCCCAAATTTATCAACCGCTGAAATTTCTAGCTTGACCGGCGAGGTCTGTTTAGGTGTATGGTACAAACTCATCACTTGCCGAGCCGCCTTGGCGTCGTACTCAGCCGCTTTATCACCATCAATGTAAGCTGTCACTGATTCCACGGGCGCTTTATCAAATGCTGTAAATGTGAACACTACACGCTTATCTACAAGTAATGCCTCTGAAGCAAGCGGATTAACTAGGTTTATGACTGGTCCTTCGCTATCACGTGTAATACTAATCAAGTTACTGTACACATCCGACTCTTGTCCCATCGTATCGGTTGCAATCACTTTTAGGTTTATCGATTGCATCTCATTTGCTAAAGACAAAGTTGCTAGGTCAATCGAAAACGTACCTTGAACACTGGTATTAGGTGTCACGGCTCTTTGATCCGATAATTTTCGACTAATCAGAACGTTATGCTTTTCATCAATTAAACTAACTTGAACGTTTTTCACGCCTACGTCATCTTTAGCGATAACATTCAATGTAAGCTCACTATTACTTGTATAATCTAACTGATCTAATTCAACTTCATATATACTAGGTCTTTGGTCGTTAATCACGGCGACCGTAAGGGAAATACTTGTTTGGTTTCCCGCTTCATCAGTAACGTAACCATTTAATGTATATGGCTGTTGCTCTACTTGTTTTGATTCATCAAAAATTGGGAATGATGCTAAGCCTGCAATTGAGAAGGAATTTGCTTCACCAGGTAAACGCTGAATTGGAATATCACTGTCAGTAATTGAATCGGTTGTAACCCCCGTTACTTTAAGCTTACTTCCTTGCTTTTTTACACCATTAATTTTAAACCCTGATACCCCTACATTGTCGTAACCAGTTACTTTTATCAAATGCTCAGTGCCAGTGACGATTTTTGCGACACTTGAATCTGCTAAAATACCATTGATGCTAGGCGAGACGAACTGAACAACGGGCTTTTCATTATCCACACCTACTGCAACGTTGATTACTTGGCTATTACTGCTTTGATGTTTGCTATCGATTGCTTTCGCATAAACTGAGAAGTTTTGAACTTCTTTGTTTTGCACTGGTACATCAAAAACTGCGCTATAAGGCGCATTAGTATCGCTGCCAATTAACTGGTCATTAACGTAAAATTCAACCATTTTAACAGCTTCATCATCGCTCGCTGCAGCTCTTAACTCTACTGGTAAACCAGCAATCCAGTAATCTCCTTCGACAGGGTTTGAAAGCGAAACACTAGGCCCTTGGTCAGATTTTACATTAGTTCGAATTACCTCACTTTGAGTGATTTCACCATGAAAATCAGTAACTTTTACTTGAATATTAGCAATATCACCTAGCAGCTCTGGGTCGATATCTATTTCACGTTTTAAAATAGCTGTTGGCTTACTCAGTTCATTTTTTTCTTCATAATCATTATCAAATATCGTATGACTATCTACGACGCGACCATTTAGCAGTATTTCAACGTCAGTACCTAAGAATAAAGTATCGTCCATAATTTGAAGTACAGCCGTTGTCGTGCCACCAGCAATAACATCTGTTTCATGCTGAGGGTGCTGCAAATTTAATGATGCAGCTGTATTTCGTATTAAATTTAAAAACCGTGAAGGTGTTGCTTGTGTTTTAATCCCTTGCACAAACTCAGCATACACAGGGACTGATTTCTGTTTAATTGTCGTATTTTGTGTATTGTATTTTAGTGACCAAGTTTCAAACAGGTAATCTTTTTCTTCTCCTAACGGAGTCTTAATCTTTCGCACTTCAAAGCCTGGGAAACTTGCTGTACCTACATTCTTTCCATCTACATAAAAATTTACGCGCTCAATCCCAGTTGTTTTTTCAAAACTTTTTTTCGCTTCACCAAGGTTATGACTAAGTTTAAAGTCAACTCTAGTTCCTGCAACAACCCGTTGATTTTGGATTGGCTTTTCAAATGTCATATCTGGAATAACTATCGAGTCTTCATCAATTACCATAATTGACTTTTGAGCCGAGTAACCAGTTTGACCCGCGCTATCGGTTACTCTCGCTTGTACTTTTACGTTCGGCGCGGTTTGGAATTCAGATATATTAATTAAAAATTCATATGGCGGCGAAGTAACTGTTGCAGCCAGTTTGCCTTCAACTAGAAAATCTACTTTGAATACTGATACGTCGTCTACTGGTTTGGCGACTAATGTTGCTTGTTTCCCTTTAACAATTTCAATCGGTGTAGTTAGGTCAACATTCGGCAAAGCATCTATTGCTGAAACCGCGACTTCCCCCTTTATTGTCGGGTCGTTCGCTAAATAAAATGTTAATAATACTGGCGTTGTCGATGAGATTGGTAAAAGCGAAGTAATTTCATTATTTTCTATTTTTAAGTAATTGCTCGCAAATTCAGGGATTTCTATATCGACTGCATACTGTTGAGACACTCGGAATTTATCGCCATTCTCATATATAGCTTCAATTGGAGGAAGTGTAATTGCTTTATTTAAAGACGGAATTGTTAACGTCTCGCTACCAAATGAAAGACCTTTCAATTTCTTTGAAAAATTTACTTCTATCGGAACATCAATACTATTTAAACTTGGGTAATTAACAGTTATTGTGGCATTTTTACTATCAGCATCTGGTGAAACATATACCGTTCCATCGCTACTCACCTTAACATGCTCTGGATCAGAGGATGTGTAAGTTACACCCAGCCCTTCTCCTGCGCTAACCGTTTCGCCACGGAATTCAAAATTAATGTAAGGCAATAAAGTCACAGATTGAAACGGGTCATTAATCGAAACTCGTTCAGGAAATACGCGCCAGCCAAGCACTTTTTCTTCTAATGTTCCTCCCGTTTTTTCGATACTAGACGTAACAGCTTTGTTGCCGTATGCGTCTATTACATATGCATTCAGAAGCAATAAACCATCTGCGTAAATTTGTTGGGCTGACAGTTTTCTGTCGAAAGGAATTTTTAACGAAAAGCTGGTTTGAGCATTGGTCTTCGGAATTATGATTTGGTAACCTGCAGAATTTGCAAAAGCGCTAGTTAAAGCATTGTCAACTACACCACCTGCACCTCTTAATGCTGATGCTGTTATACCCTTTAAATCAATCCCTACTTTTGAGATATCCGCATTATCTGTAGCTTGATAGGTTACTACTAGCGATTGCTGCTCATTTTCTTCAATGATGTTGACACTTTCAAAATAGATCTCAGGGGAAATAGTGTCTTGCGAGAATGACTCACTATAAGTGTCGGTTGTGCCATCAATATAGGTTATAGTTATCGCTGGTTGATTGCCCTCAGCGAGACTAAACGAATATTCACATTGGTCAGTTAACTGTGAATCAGTTAATTCCCCTTCAGAGTTAGTATATTGCACACTAACAATGCGGCTACAATCAGATGCAGAAAACACAAAACTATTCGATGTAGATACATCGAAGCGTCCTGTCGTACTGATATTATATGCATTTGACCCAACAGCTACAGACGGCAAAATAACTGCAAAAAAGGCAACTAATCCTTTTACAAACGACATCTAAGTTCTTCCCTGAATAAAGTAAATATCTTTACGCGTAAAAAATCGCAGCCGGCATTATAAAAGATTAATTACGATTCAGGCAAATTTTTTTCTTTTATTTACAGGAAGATAAGATTTTGAGATCAGAGGCCTACTAAGTTCGGTATATGCACGCTTTTTTTGGCTTGTAAAAAGGTAGTACGTGCAATTTTTGCCCACTTGTAAATTAGAGTTTATGAAACACAAAATATATTTAATAGTATTACTCTGCGTAAATTTACACATTTGTAGCTGACAGCTAATTATTCACCACTTCCTTGTCAAAGCGCGCTTTTAAATACGTTTCATCTAAGGTGTTGTGCCACAGCTGTTTAGTTTGTCCTTTGTCTTTTGCAATTTCGCCAATGCGTCCTGGGTTATATTTCATCACACGCTCAGTTTGATAACTGGCAATTGGGTCTTGGTAGGCTTTTTCTGGCGAAATAACTTGCCATCCTTTTTCGCGAAAAGCATCGGCTAAATCGCCAACAAACAGGGCGGTAATATCCATTTCATGCAACAAAATAACGTGTTTTGGCGAGTGACCAAGGTATTTTATTGCCAATTCATCGTAGTATTGTGCACCTTGTACAATTACATCGATGTAAAACTCTTTTAGTTTATCAAAGTCGACTTCTTTGCCATTTTTTAGCGCATCTTGAAATAAGTTTTCAATGTACCAATCGTAGTTATTAAGTGTGATATATGCATTGCTGTAATCATTTTTAGCTAAATAAGCACGCACGCCGTCACGCTTTTGTTGGGTATCACCTTCTCGCAAGTAAGGGAAGCGAAACCAAGGTTTAAAGTTTGGGTAGTCTTTAATTTGATTATGAGCAGTTGTAATTTCCTGTAAATAATCTTCTAAGCTGGTTTTGTTGATATCAGGATGGGTGTGAGTGTGATTAGCAACAATATGCCCAGCATTGGCGTACGCCTTTAATCGCGCTTTGCCTTCTTCATTTAAATGGCGTGTGGTTGCAAAAAATGCCGCTTGTTTAATGCCGTGATCGTTTAGTTCTTTAATCAGTGTTTTCGCGCGCGTTGGCCCATCAAAGTAACCAGTTGCTTTTCGTGGCGCATCATCAAAGGTAAAGGCGATATGCTTTGCGCTTGTAGTGTTTGAAAACAACAAAGAAACAACAATAGATGTGATTAATAAAAAAGGCTTCATAAATAAAAAAGGTGACTAGTGTTATTTAGTCACCCTAACATTGGTATTTAATTTAAACAATGCAACTAACTGTTATTTATAACATTAGTTGTTATACAGTTTAGTTAAATACTGCTCGACACTGCTTTGCCAACTAAAGCGGCTGGCTTTAGCGGTGTGCACCAGAGTTTGCCACTGTGTGGTGTCGTTCATGTAACAGTTTAGCGCCTCGTTAAATACGCTTTGCAGCGAGTGCACTTGCTCACTAATGGTATTGCCCTCAAATACAAAACCATTTTCGCGGTGTTTGACCGTGTCTTTTAAACCGCCTACTCCATGCACAATACACGGCTGCCCTGCTTTTAAAGCAAGCATTTGGCTTATGCCACATGGCTCAAACGAGCTTGGCATTAAGAAAATATCGCCAAGAAGATATAGATCGTCCGACAAACTTTGCCCATAGCCATTTAAAAACAAAAAGTTACTATGCTTTGCCATAAGCTGCATTAACAAAAACTCGTAATGGCTGTCGCCACTGCCAAGCATAATAAAGCGGCCGCCTTTTTCGCTTAAGTGATTAAGCATTGTACTTAGTGCCACTTCACCATCAGCACGTTCAAGTAATAAACGCACTTTTTGCTCAGTTAACCTGCCAATACTCGAAACAATGGGGCCTTTAAACTGTGGACTATCTTGCCATAGTGAAATTTGCTCATTGGCAAGGTAATGCACGGTTTTTAATTGCTCAAAACGACTCATCCAGTTTCGAAGGCAAGTTTTACTACTGCGTAAAAAGCAATCGAGCGTGACCTTAGGCTCAGGCTCATTGCTGTATTCACACCCGTTTAAAATGCCTACCAGTTTGTCGCTATTGTCTGCAAGTACCTGTTCAAGCCCTTCGCCGCCATAAATGCCATTTTGATGGTCGCTGGCACTCAGCACCTCTTCGGCATAACTGTCTGATACAAAATGTACTTTATCAACCAAACTGATTGCTGCGCGCATTGGGTTATAACAAAATGGGTAACGCGGGTCGCATAATTGCTGGCCGTCGTAGCTTAAACTTGGAAACCACGCCTCTAAGCTTGAATCATCGCCGTTAAATGGTCGCGTACCTTGTAGCGCTAAATTATGTACTGTGTATACCAGCTTAGTATTGGTAAAGTCGCGATAGCGTGTATCAAACTTCAAAAGTACAGCTAAAGTTGCCGCATGCCAATCATGCAAATGAAAAATGTCTGCCGCTAAATGCCCTTGTAAAATACACTCGGCAATAACATTACAAAAAAGCGCAAACTTGGTGGCATCTTTGGCAAATGGGCGGTTATCTTCATCATGACAATAAACGCGGCTTTCTCCAGCTTGTTGAAAGAGCGGATGCACCACTACATACTGGGTTACTTTGTCGCTTGAGATTGCGTGCAATTTATAAAGGTAGGCAATGTGCTGCTGGTGAGCGAATGAAAAGCTCACTTCTGCGACACACTCACCGTTGTAATGGCTGTGGTAATAACCATAATCGGGGATCACCACATCCACATTAATATTATGCTCTGCAAGTGCCTTTGGCACGTCACGAATTACATCGGCGACACCGCCAACTTTCGCGCCCGAAATACAATCGTTTTCGGCCGCTAACATCAAAATTCGCATACAGTCCTCTTATGCAATCGCCGCTTGGCTTGAAGATTTATTCGTTTCGGCATCCGCTTCTTGCGACTTTTTTGCCAGTGCAGCAATCATATCGCGCGTCACAAGTACCACACCACCACTTGAAATTCTAAAGCCATTGGCTTCATCTTGTTTGTGATCAACGCCGATGCTTAACCCTTCAGGAATAACACAACTACGATCAATAATGGCTTTTTTAATGACACAGTTTCGGTTAATCACAACACCCGGTAACACAACGGTTTCTTCCACTGTGCAATACGAATGCACATGCACATTTGAAAAAAGCAGTGATTTGCGAATGGTTGAGCCTGATATAATACAACCACCCGACACTGTTGAATCCACCGCCATACCGCGACGCGTTTCATCATCAAAAATAAATTTAGCGGGCGGCAGTTGCTCTTGATAAGTCCAAATAGGCCAGTTTCTATCGTATAAATCAAGCGATGGCGTTGGCGATACTAGCTCCATATTGGCTTCCCAGAATGAATCTAGCGTACCTACATCACGCCAATAAGGCGTGCCACCTTGGCGCGTATCTCTAAATGGGTACGCATATACATTATGCTCTTCAATGATCGATGGAATAATATCGTGACCAAAATCGCGGCCAGAGCAGCTGTTTTGCGCGTCTTTTTTCAATTGTTCAAACAAAAACTCTGTATTAAACACATAGTTACCCATAGATGCTAAGCACTTAGTTGGGTCGTTCGGTAATGGCGCTGGGTTCGCTGGTTTTTCTTCAAAGCGCTGTACGCGTTTTTCATTGTTCACCGCCATCACACCAAAAGCGCCTGCCGCCTCTTCCACCGGCACTTCTAAACAACATACCGTCATGTCCGCGCCCGTTTCTACGTGCTTAGCAATCAACTCACCATAGTCCATACGATAAACATGGTCACCCGATAAGATCATTACGTATTTAGGTAAATCGTGACGAATAATGTCCATATTTTGATACACCGCATCGGCCGTGCCGCAGTACCAGTCATCACTATAACGTTGCGATGCGGGTAAAATCTCAACTGAATCACCTAGTTCCTTTTTAAAGTGACCCCACGCACGATTAACATGGCGAATTAAGCTATGCGATTTATACTGCGTAGCAATACCTACTTTGCGCACGCCCGAGTTAATGCAATTCGACAGCGGAAAATCAATGATGCGAAACTTACCGCCAAAATACACCGCAGGCTTTGCGCGCCAATCGGTTAATTCTTTTAAACGCGAGCCCCGGCCACCAGCTAAAATCAGTGCATAGGTGTCGCGGGTAAGGTTACTTATATAACGATTTGCGGAATTAGGCATTACGTTCTCCTTGTGCCTTGTTGAATTCGATTGCCTTAACTTGCCAAATATCTGAGTTGTATTGGCTTATGGTGCGGTCGCTCGAAAACATACCTGATGCGGCCGTATTTAAAATACTTTTTTGGGTCCAAGCACTTTGGTCTTGGTACAGTGCAGCTGCGGCTTCTTGCGCCTTAACGTAACTGTCAAAATCGTAAGCAGTGAGCCATTGGTCATGGTTATCACGGATTGAGTTGATCAGTGGCTGAAATAAGTCTGGGTCAAATAAGTTAAAATGACCACTTTCAATCAATGTAATCACACGTGATAAGTTTGGTGAATTTGCAATGATGTCATTGGGGTTATAATGCTCACGAATTTGCGCCAATTGCTCAGCTTTAGCGCCGAACAAAAAGAAGTTATCTAGGCCAACCGCTTCTGAAATTTCAATGTTTGCGCCATCTAAGGTGCCAATGGTGAGTGCACCATTCATCATAAACTTCATATTTCCCGTGCCCGACGCTTCTTTACCTGTAGTCGAAATTTGTTCGGAGAGGTCCGTTGCAGGGCAAATGGTTTCCATCGCCGTAACGTTATAATTAGGCAAAAATGCTACGCGCAAATAAGGTTTGGCAGCTGGGTCATTGTTTATGGCATCCGCCACATGATTGATTAAGCGAATAATCAGCTTCGCCATAAAATAACCGGGTGCCGCTTTACCACCAAATAACACACAGCGCGGTGTAAAGCCTTCTAGTTCCCCTTCGCGAATACGTTCATAAAGGTGAATAACATGCAAAATGTTAAGTAACTGGCGTTTGTACTCATGAATACGCTTAACTTGCACATCGAACAGCATGGTCGCATCAAACTCAACGCCAGTTTCACGCTTGACTAAATCCACCAGTGCTTGTTTGTTTTCAAGCTTCACTTTTTGCCATTTTTTATGCAGCGATTTATTATCAAATTTTGCTCGTAATGCATTAATTTTACTGAAATCGCTGACCCATTCGTCGCCAATTTGTTGGTTTATTAATTGCGCCAATTTAGGATTACAATGGGACAACCAACGCCGTGGTGTTACGCCATTGGTTTTGTTA
Organism: Pseudoalteromonas sp. XMcav1-K; assembly: GCF_044005875.1. Classification (NCBI taxonomy): domain Bacteria; kingdom Pseudomonadati; phylum Pseudomonadota; class Gammaproteobacteria; order Alteromonadales; family Pseudoalteromonadaceae; genus Pseudoalteromonas; species Pseudoalteromonas sp. XMcav1-K. Next base: position 53,604 of record NZ_JBIPJE010000042.1, read on the forward strand.
TTAAAGCGCTCAGGCCACAGCGCATAAAAGTCGCTAAATAAGCCGTTAGTGAGTAGCTCAGTATGAAGTGCAGCAACACCGTTTACTGAATACGAGCCGACAATGGCTAAATATGCCATGCGAACTTTGGGCTCTGGTCCTTCTTCAATTAGCGACATATCGCGCTGCTTTTGTGTATCGCCCGGCCAGCAGGTTGCTACTTGTTGTAAAAATCGGGCATTAATTTCATAAATAATTTCAAGTAAACGCGGTAGTAAACGCTCAAATAGCCTGACAGGCCATTTTTCTAGCGCTTCAGGCAATAAGGTATGATTGGTATACGCCATGGTACTTGAGGTAATTTGCCATGCTTTATCCCAATCGAGCTGATGATCATCAAGTAAAATACGCATCAGCTCAGCCACGGCAATACTTGGGTGCGTATCGTTTAGTTGAAAAACATGGTATTTCGGGAAGTTATGGAAATCTTCACCGTATTGTTTTACCCATTTAGCAATAATGTCTTGCAGTGTTGCGCTTGATAAAAAGTACTGCTGGCGTAAACGCAGCTCTTTACCGTTTTCACTGGCATCGTTCGGGTAAAGCACCATAGTGATTTGTTCAGCTTGGTTCTTTTTGGCAACCGCTTCTGGGTAACTGCCCGCATTAAACTCTCTTAAATCAAATTCTTCCGTTGCTTCACTTTTCCAAAGACGTAGTCGATTAACCACATCATTGCGATAACCTGGGATCGGCACATCATAGGGCACAGCTAACACATCTTGGGTATTTACCCAGTTGCGATGCTCGCGGCCATGTTTGTCTTTATACACTTCCACATGACCAAAGAATTTCACTCGTTGGCTTTGCTCTGGTGCGGCAATTTCCCACGGATGCCCTTCATGTAGCCAGTGATCGGGCTGTTCAACCTGACGCCCTTGCTCAAGTGATTGATTAAACATGCCATATTCATAGCGTAAGCCGTAGCCAACCACAGGCAGTTTTAGTGTGGCACAGCTATCTAAAAAGCACGCCGCTAAACGTCCTAAACCACCATTGCCAAGGCCTGCGTCATGTTCAGCCGCAGCAACTTGCTCAAGTTCACTGCCATATTGGGTCAGCGCCTCGGTTACTTCAGGTGCTAAATCTAAATTTAAAATCGCGTTATTTAGCGCACGGCCCATTAAAAACTCGAGCGATAAATATGCCACTTGTTTATGTGGCGCGCTATCGCGCTGTTGGTTGGTTTGGCGACACTTTGCCACCAACCTATCACGAATGGTAAGTGCTAACGCTTGATACAAATAACGCTGCGATTTATTGACCTGATCGCGTCCTAAGGTGTAATAAAAATGGCGATATAAGTCTTCGCTCAGATCTGAATTTTCAATAATGCTTGAAGGTAAAGGCGTTTTTTTATCGGCTAAATTTGATTGCTTGTTCACACTAAACTCCTTGCTTAGTTAAATTGAACGTTTGGGATGTATCTGTTGCATGCTGCTTATTGGCGGGCATTTTAATGTGGCTTGAAAGCACCCATGCGCTGTAGCTACTCAGGGTGAGCATTTGTCCTGGGCTTACGCATTCATCATCCCGTTCGTTAGAATGCGATGACAGTCGAATACGCCAACAATGATGCGCTTCTTGCTCCGGCAACTTAAACATTACGTTATTGCTGGATGCATTAAACAGCAGTAAAAGTGCTTTATCGTCTTGAATATCTTCCATTAAATAACCAAGGCAATGGCCGTCTGGGTTATGCCAATCACTGTCTTGCATTAGCGCACCGTGTTCGTTTAACCAAGTAACACTAAAGCGCGGGTCATCATCGTGAATAAAGTGGCTTTGGCGATACAAGGAAAATTCACTGCGTAGTTTTAGAGCGCGACTAATAAACTGGTACAGCGGATGCTGTTGCGGCTCATCTAACCCGTTAGCGTGCCAATCAATCCAGCTTATTTCGTTATCTTGGCAATAGGCGTTATTGTTGCCACCTTGCGAATGTGCCACTTCACTGCCGCCACACAGCATTGGCACACCGTTAGATAAACATAAGGTTAACAGCAGGTTTTTTTGCGCACGCAAACGCAATGCATTGATTTCACTGTTTTCGGTTTGCCCTTCAACGCCCCAATTGGTCGATAAATTATGATCGTGACCATCGCGGTTTTCTTCTTGATTGGCTAGATTATGTTTATTGGTATAGCTGACTAAGTCGGCCAAGGTGAAGCCATCGTGGGCGGTAATAAAGTTAATACTAGAGGTAACCGAACGTCCTTTTTTCTCAAACAAATGGCTTGAGCCGTGAAAGAAACGAGCAAACTCTGGCAGCATGCTGGTATCACCACGCCAAAAGCTGCGCACTGTGTCACGGTATTGGTCGTTCCACTCGCGCCACGGAGCAACATAATTACCGAGTTGATAGCCATCAATCGCTAAATCCCAAGGCTCTGCAATCAGTTTCACGCCTTTTAAAACGGGATCTTGCGCGAGGGTTTGAAAGAAAGTGTGATGTTTTTTAAAGCCATCTTGGTCACGGCCTAAAATACTGGCTAAATCAAAGCGAAAACCATCAACCCCATACACTTGCACCCAATAGCGCAAGCTATCCATTACCAGCTGTAAACTTTTAGGGTGTGAAATATTTAGCGTGTTACCACAACCAGTATCATTTACATAATAGGCAAAATTATTTTGCTGCAATCGATAGTAAGTTTGGTTATCAATGCCGCGAAGTGACAAGGTTGGCCCTTGCTCGTTACCCTCAGCGGTATGGTTAAAAACCACATCAATAATAACTTCAATACCCGCTTCGTGTAGTACCGATACCATTTGCTGGAACTCTCGTTCTTGCTTAGTATGGGCATAGGCTAAGTGCGGCGTAAAAAAGTTAAGGGTGTTGTAACCCCAATAGTTACTTAGGCCACGTTCAGGTAAAAACGCTTCACTAATAAAACTATGCACTGGTAACAACTCGATGGCTGTAATGCCTAAACTTTTTAGATGCCAAATAAAGTTGGGGTGAGCTAAACCCAAGTAAGTACCACGTAATTCCTCGGGAATAGAGGTATATTGTTTAGTGGCGCCTTTGGCATGGCATTCATAAATAACCGTTTTATGCCACGGAATATTCGGTTTAGTACCCGTGTAATAAGGCAGTGTTGATACTTTACATTTTGGCATATCCATTGCCGAATCAAGTTGCCAAAACACTTCATCTGCACTGTGCGCATTGCCCCAGCTAAACTCACCAAACAACGATTTTGCATAAGGGTCTAACAGTAGTTTGTTGGGATTAAAGTAACATCCTTTTTTCGGGTTGTATTTGCCGTAAACTCGGTAACCGTAGAGCTGATCTTGCCCCACGCCGCGAATAAAAATATGCCAAATATCTTGCTCATCGCGATAAAGTGGAATGCGCGCTATCTCGCTGTGGCCACTTTGATCGAACAAGCACAGCTCAACCTTAGTTGCGCGTTCAGAGAAAATAGCAAAGTTAGTGCCGTTTTCACTTGGTGTTGCACCCAGTGGCGAGGTGTTTCCTGGGCGAATTGCAAAACGGGCTGAGACCATTATTTTGCCACCAAATAATAGGTCGCAAGTGGTGCAAGCGTTAACGATATACTGTATTCGAAGCCATGATTATCTTCTTTGATTACGGGTAATTCGTTTTCAACTAATACGCCACTGCCACCAAATTGCGTGTCGTCGGTATTTAATACCAACTGATACCGTTTTGCTTTTGGTACACCTAATTTAAAGTTTTCATGCACCTCGGGCGTAAAATTGCATATCGCTATTACATTTGGTTCGCTGCTACTTTTACGAATAAAACTAAACACGCTTTGATCGGCGTTGCCGCCATCAATCCAGCGAAAGCCCTCGCCGCTATTATCTTTTTCGTATAGTGACGGAGTGGCTTTATAGGTTGTGTTTAACGCTTTTATAAGGTTAAAAATACCTTGATGTTTAGCCTCATTAAGTAAATGCCAGTCTAGGCTCTTATCATGATCCCACTCATCATATTGAGCAAATTCACCGCCCATAAACAGTAGTTTTTTACCGGGATGTGCCCACATAAAGCCATAAAATGCACGTAAGTTCGCAAACTTTTGCCAGTCATCGCCCGGCATTTTATTAATTAGTGAGCCTTTACCGTGCACCACTTCATCGTGCGATAGCGGCAGAATATAATTTTCGCTAAACGCATAGACTAATGAAAACGTCATCTCGTTATGGTGATGGCGGCGGTATATGGGATCTTTTTTCATATACTCTAGGCTGTCATTCATCCAGCCCATATTCCATTTAAAACCAAAACCTAAACCCGATTGGTCAGTGGGTTTGGTCACCCCCGGCCATGCAGTAGACTCTTCAGCAACCGTGACAATATTTGAATTTTCGCCGTAAACACTGGCATTAATTTGCTGCAGTAAACTAATGGCTCCGAGATTTTCACGGCCACCATAACAATTTGCTACCCACTGCCCTTCTTCGCGGCTGTAATCAAGGTAAAGCATCGATGCCACTGCATCGACACGAATACCATCTATACCAAATTCCGTCAGCCAATATGTGGCGTTTGACAGCAAAAAGCTGCGTACCTCAGCGCGGTCGTAATTATAAATATGGGTATTCCAATCAGGGTGGTAGCCTTGGCGTTTATCGGCATGTTCATATAAATGAGTGCCATCAAACATGGCTAAGCCGTGGGGATCATTTGGAAAATGCCCCGGCACCCAATCAATCAGTACGCCTAGCCCCGCGGCTTTTATTTGACGAATAAACTCGGCAAATTCATTGATATCGCCAAAACGACTGGTTGGCGCATAAAGGCCAACGGGTTGATAGCCCCACGAACCATCAAATGGAAATTCACTGATTGGCATTAACTGGATATGGGTAAAACCAAGATCTAATACATACGGGATCAATTGTTCGGCAAGTTGCTGGTAGCTCAAATAACCGTTACCTTGCTCAACATTGCGACGCCACGAACCTAAGTGCACTTCATAAATGCTGATTGCTTGATTGAATTTATTAATTGGCAAAATTGGCGCAGGAGCTTTTGGTAAGCTAGCTACCCGCGAGGCCGTATGGGGCGGCAACTGCATTTGCAGCGCAAATGGGTCGGCTTTTTCTATGCGCTGGTTGTGCTCGGTTAGCAGGCTGTATTTATAATTTTTATCGCTTAAATCTTCCCCAATAAAAATTTCCCACACCCCAGATGCAGGGTGAAAGCGCATTGGGTAGCAACTGGCATCCCAATGATTAAAATCACCAATCACAGAAACCGCTTTTGCATTGGGTGCCCACACGGTAAAACGTGTGCCTTTAACCCCTTGCTGCGTTATTAAATGCGCGCCAAAGTGGCGATATGCATGTGCCAACGTGCCTTGATTAAACAAATACATTGCTTCGCTATCAAGGCTCGATTCAAAACTATATGCATGGTAACGCTGCACCTGACAATCACCATAATCGATATCAAGTTTAATTGGCTCGGCGACTTTATTGTGACTTACTACCAACTGAAAAAGCGCGGTATCTTGAAACTTTTCCAAAGCTAATTGTTGATTTTCACTACAAATCGCGACTTTTTTAGCGCCTGGTATATAACAGCGAACTACCGCTAATTCATTATTAATAGTGTGTTTACCCAAAAAGCTAAACGCATCGATAAAATCGCCACGGTGCAGCGAATGTGCTTTTTCTAACGTGTTGTGTTCATTGAGCGAAGCAAAGTTAGCTACTGACATTATTTCTCCTAGCATTTAGCAACTGCCAAAATCGCTGTTGTTGCACGCTGGTGTGTTGCTCTTCATGGGACATTGGGCCAAAAATAGTAAGCAAATTGCGTGATAGGCGACGTCGCCAGTTAGGGTATTCTTGATCGGTTCCTGGAATATTGACTGCGAAGGTTTCGCCACTAAGATCATCCAGTTGTAAACATAAAAATTGCGAGTTTGATGCACTCAGTGTCGCAACAACTGCGGCATAAATAGCACTCGCATCATCTGAATTTGGTAATGTGTTTGCCGCTTTTAGCCATTCGCGCAAGGCTAATTTATCTTGCTCGCGCTGCGTTATATCATAGCCAAATTGTTCAGGGTTTGAGTACAGCGAAAACGATTTTCGTGTTTCGATATCACGCTGTTGCCACCACGCATAAAATGGCGCGACATCATGATTTGCTATCATCAACATTGCATGTTTGCGGTGCGCTTGTGGCGCGATAAACTGCCCGTTCTGATCTTTTTCAAAATAAAAAATATCGTTACCATAAACATGCGCCTTGTCTAAGCTTTGCTTAATCTGCTGTGGCACAACGCCTAAATCTTCACCAATGACTACACATTGATTTAGATGACTTTCTAAGCATAAAATCGCCAGTAACTCATTAAATGGGTAATACACATAACAGCCAGCTGGTTGCTCATCGACTGTGACACACCACCAAAGCCGCAATAACCCCATAACGTGATCAATACGCAGGCCACCGGCGGTCATATTGGCGCGAATTAAACTAATAAAGTGGGCAAAATTAGTTTCTTTTAGTTTCAACGGGTCGGGCACAGCCAATCCCCAATCTTGCCCTTCAAGGGCCCATGGATCAGGCGGCGCACCAATATTTGCATGTTCCACAAACAGCGCTTGATTACGCTTATACTCTTCGCCATCGCGGGTACAGCCTACGGCTAGATCTAAAATAAGCCCGATCGTCATGCCTTTGGTTTTGGCATAGCGCTGACAGTAATCCAGTTGCTCTTTGGCAACCCACTGCAAATAATATTCAAATTCAGAAAGCTGCCAGGTTTGATAGCGCTCAACAAACTCGCGGAACTCGTTCGCTCGTTGCGTTGCGTTTGCTAATTCCAATTCGCAGAAATTTAAATACATCACTTTAAAGCATTTAAATTTATGGGTGGTTGCTTGGCGATAATCGATGTGCGTTGCATTACTTTGATACTCACCATTTGGCAATGAGTAATCAACGCACAGCCTTGGGCTGATATAAAGTGGATTAATTTGGTTGCGGTCACTTGGGCTATAAGGGCTAGCCCGCTCTGGTTCAGTGACAAACAGTTTGTGCAGTGGATTAAGCAAAATATAATCCGCGCCTTTTTCACTACTGCGCTGAATAAGCTCTTTCAACGACGAAAAATCGCCAAAGCCACTTTCTCGTTTATCACGAAGGGTATAAAGCTGACACGAAATGCCCCACACCTTTTGCTGCTCAGTCAATGAGTAACAACTCACAGGAGCAACTGCCAGCGTGCCATTAAAAGCTTGCGATGTGGTTATGTTAGAGCGATAAATTAACTCAACCTGATAATAATTAGGCGTTAGTTTTGGCAACGTAATGCGGTACTGAGAATAGCGCACACCATCTAATACGTAATTGCCCTCTTCCATACTATCGTTAAGTGATACCGACAAGCGGCAGCACTCTTGTTGGTTGTCTGCAATTACTAATTCGAGTTGCTTTTCAGGCTCAAACGTTTGTGCACGTACTGTCAAAAACGCGTTTTCTGATGATGTAACTTGAAACTCGCTCAACACCTGCTGCCAAGGTAAACCATCCAATTGACGATTTTTATCGCGGACATACTCGTTATCGTGCACATGGTGACCACATGCCGTAAGAATGGCGCGCCTTACGTCATCGTCAATACGCTTTTGTTGGCCGTAATAGTCGACATAATCGAGTGCTACCCCTTGTAGATAGCACAATTGTTCTACTTCATTCACGCACGTTAAGCTCGTGTTGTAGAAACAACTGAATTATCAGTGCCGAACTCGTTTAGTAAATAGTGGTCTGCAGCATGGTCATTTTGCCATTCCTGCTCATTAATGAGGTATTTAAATTGGAAATCTTGTTCGATAGGTAAGCGAAGTTTGGTACGAAAAACCTGATCCTTTTTAACGTACTTCATACTAACAGGTTGCCAGTCGTTAAATTCGCCCGCCAACGACACATGGGTGTCAGCTTCTGCTGCAAATTCAAATGTTACTTCTGCTTCTTGCTTGGTCTTAAAAAATCGTTTAGTTAACATTGTTTTTTCCTTTCCATTTAACTAACACGCTTCAAACTGCCCAGCGTATAAACTGTGATTATCTAAACATAGGAATATTTACGCTTCGTGACAGTGCATAAAAAACTTTTTATGCACAAAATTGATGCAGACAATCTCAAATAAGACGAAATATTCGCTATATATCCTTTTAACGCAAAATATAAGCCAATTGAGTATAGAAGTTATTAATAAAGGTACAAGCGAATAAAACTAATGCGAATGTGAATTAATTTCATATATTAATAAACAGGTTAACTGTGAGTGACCATCGCTTCACAGTTAACAAATGGGTTAAAACAAATTCAAGCCAAACACCTCTTTTACATCAAGCAAAACTTGTTGCGTTTTAAGGTCGGCGTGTTCGCTGCCTTTACGTAAAATATCAATCAACTGCGCTTTATCGTTTAAATACATCGCGCGCTTTTCACGAATTGGGGCGATAAGCGTTTGCAGACAATCTTCTAAAATGTTTTTGGTTGTACCATCGCCTAAACCGCCTTGTTGATATTGCTGCTTTAGCTCGGCAACATAGGTGGTGTCTGGGTGAAACGCATCAAGGTAGGTGAAAACTACATTGCCCTCAACTTGCCCAGGGTCTTCTACTCGCAAGTGATTTGGGTCGGTGTACATCGACTTTACCGCAGCGCGAATGTCTTTTTCGCTTGCACCTAAATTAATGGTGTTGCCCATGGTTTTAGACATTTTGTTTTTCCCGTCGGTACTTGGTAAGCGCGGCGCATTACTTAATAATGCAAGGCATTCATTTAAAATCGGTTTGCCAGCAAGTGAATTGATTTTTCTTACAATCTCATTGGTTTGCTCAAGCATCGGCAGTTGATCATCACCCACCGGAATAAGCGTGGCGTTAAACGCGGTGATATCCGCAGCTTGTGAGATTGGGTAGGTTAAAAACCCCGCAGGTACACTGCGATTAAAGGCTTTACTTTGAATTTCACTTTTCACCGTTGGGTTGCGCTCTAAGCGCGAAATAGTAACTAAATTACTGTAAAACATGGTGAGTTCAGCAAGGGCTGGCAGTTTTGATTGCAAACAAATAGTGGTTTTAACAGGGTCGATGCCTACGGCTAAATAATCAGCCACCACATTTAGGATATTTTCGCTGACTTTTTTATGGGTGTGGGCATTATCGGTTAGGCCCTGCATATCGGCGACTAAAATGGTTTGCTCGTGAAGATGTTGCAGCTGGGTGCGCTGTTTTAGTGAGCCAACAAAATGCCCTAAATGCAGAGGGCCTGTGGCTCTGTCGCCGCTTAAAATTATTTCTTTTTGCTGTGATGTTGTCTGTTTCATTGTGTATCTCCAAGATAAAAAATAGCCACTGGAGATACAAAAAAGACACGTTGCTTAAGCTACCTACCAGCAGCTTAAGAATGTGAAAATCCTGCGCCGCTCTATTGTGAGCGCCACCAAGATGTGAATGATGTGATAGTCGAAATATGTAATGTATTTTTCATAACGCCAACACGTTAGCAAACCTCTACAAATTTCACAATCAAAGATTGAGATTAACTACCGAGATGTAAACCATAACTAACAAACCTTCAGATTCTATTTATACGGTAGCTAATGTAGTTTTTAGACAAAACAGAACAATTAAGGTGGGTTATGCGAAATAAATGAGTGATACAGATTTTGTGCTTCTGCAACGTTATTTTTCCTAACATCCATGTCGGGTAACAAGGAACGAACACAGCGATAAAAGTACGCTTGATCAGAATAAATTGAACGGCAACGATAAACAGATCCCTACAAACAACACCATTATCCAACCTATTTAATTCAATTAAGCTATCACAAAGCTAGTGCCTTCAACTTCTTTTGCCAGATAAACTGCTTGGTCTGCTTTCTTGATAAGCTTTTGCGGGATTAAGGTTACATGTTCTTCTTTTGAGGTCGAAACAGCACCTATTGAACATTTAATTTCAATTAACTGTTCATTTAGTTGCTGCGGCTGCGCTAAACACTGCACTAATTTTTGGCAAAACTGCGTCAGCTCAGATTCAGGAGTATCTGGCAGCAACAAGGCAAATTCGTCGCCGCCAAGCCGCGCTAACGTATCAGTTTCTCGGCTAACCGAAGACACAACTTTAACAAATCGCTTTAATAGCTCATCGCCTATATCGTGGCCGTAAGTATCATTAATCGGTTTAAAATCATCGAGATCAAAATACAATAAACTAACCGCTCGCTTATTGCGCTTTGCCATTTTAAGCGCTTGCTTGCAACGGTCTTGAAACAATAACCGATTTGCAGCGCCCGTTAGTGCATCATAATGGGCAAGCTTTGTTAGCTCCTGATTGAGCTTAAAGTCTTGAAAAACGGCTTTAATACTATGTTCAAGCAAACCAATAGTAGCTGCAGGTAATGGCAACAAATCGATAGTTAAATGATTGGCGTTTGGCACGCTAAAACCATTAAAGTCGCGCGTTACTACCAGCACAGGCAGTAACGTGTTTGCTTTATTCAAATAATTGTACAGCGCTCTGAATTTACGCTCGGTAACAATAATCAGCGACGGGCTATTTTTAACAATATCACTCGATTTATTGAGAATACATATACTATCAAACGACAGCGTTGTGAGCTTGAGCGTGCACTCTAACCAATGGGTTATTTCTTCTGACTCGGTAAAAATACCCACTTGACGGATTTTCGGATTATTCATAGAGACGCTAAAAACGATTTTTGTTTTTGCTCATTATTAAATAAAAACAAAACATTGCCTACGAAAAAATAAGATGAAAAAAATCTTCAGAATTTTGACTTTAAAACGCTTAACTTATAGTCAACAATAAAAATAAATTTTCAATATCAGATTTTTGATAAATAAAATTTATTGAAAATTCCAGCTTACAAATTAGTTGCGCACGTATGGGAATAACATAAGCGCATCTTGCACCAACTGCTTCTTATGACTTTTTGCAAGGTAAATAGCATAGATATCGCGGCTATATTCAGGTGCTCCCTCAACCGCATGTAATTTACCTTTGCGAATATGCTCAAAGCACATTTGTTTTGGTAAGTAGGCACAACCCGATGCCTCTAAAATAAAGTTTAGCGCGATGCGCGGTTGACTCATATGATGGCGAATAGCATTTAACTCGCTGTAATCACGTAAAATTTGACTGTTTACCGACTCACCATAATCAACCATAACCATATTCTCAATATTGTGTAATGTCATGTCACGATCAGTCGACACTAGTTGCAAAGGTACAGTTGCGACCTTCTCGTTCATTATGTCTTCGGTAAATGGTGGTTCGAATAAAAACGCGA